>DKMV01000365.1 GCA_002469605.1 Leclercia sp. UBA7405 | reverse complement strand
AAAAAACAAAACCCCCGGATTCTCATCCAGGGGTTATCGGGTGCTTCGCGGAAATTACGCTTCGATAGCGGCGCGAAGTTTTTTCATGGCGTTCTTTTCAAGCTGGCGCACACGTTCAGCGGAGACGCCGTAGCGGTCGGCCAGCTCCTGCAGGGTGGACTTGTTGTCTTCGTCCAGCCAGCGGGCGCGGATGATGTCCTGACTACGTTCGTCGAGGCCTTCCATCGCGTGGGTCAGCTTGTTGGCAGCCTGATCTTCCCAGTTGTCCTCTTCAATGCCGTCGGCAAAGTTAGAGGTTTTATCCTGCAGATAGAGAACCGGCGCCATTGGCTGGCTGTCTGACGCATCATCGTCAGAAGACATGTCAAAAGTCATGTCCTGCGCGGCCATTCGCGATTCCATCTCACGCACGTCTTTACTGGAAACACCCAGCTCGCGCGCCACCATTTCTACTTCGTCCTGGTTGAACCAGCCGAGACGCTGCTTGGTTTTACGCAGGTTGAAGAACAGTTTGCGTTGCGCTTTGGTGGTGGCGACCTTCACGATACGCCAGTTACGCAGCACGTATTCATGAATTTCTGCTTTGATCCAGTGCACGGCAAAGGAGACCAGACGCACACCCACTTCCGGGTTGAAGCGACGAACCGCCTTCATCAGGCCGATGTTACCTTCCTGAATCAGATCCGCCTGCGGCAGACCATAGCCCGAGTAGTTGCGGGCGACGTGAACAACAAAGCGCAGGTGAGACAGGATCAGCGTTTTAGCTGCTTCCAGATCGCCCTGGTAATGCAGCTTTTCAGCAAGCTCTTTTTCTTCCTCGGCCGTTAACATCGGCCAGGTGTTAGCGGCCCGGATGTAAGATTCCAGGTTACCAACAGGAGCTAAAGCTAAAGTTTGCATTTCTTTGGTCATTCATTCCTCTCAATCAAGCTTGTCTGGCGGCGGTTTGTCCCCATCAGGCAACAAACATGCCAGAACTAATGAGCAACGAGAATATCATCCACTCTTTTATCAGACAGTGATTTTATCCACAAGTTCCCAGTGAAACTGTGAATAAATTACGCACAAAATGTGACATGGAGATGATACTGCGAGGGAAGGCACAGGGAGTGGCTCTTTCCCTGCAGAGCGATGTACTCAGTGCAGGGAAAGATTATACCAGACTTTTATTAGTCGGGGGTAAAGTGACGTAAATGTTGCACAGTTGCCAGCCATGCTGCCACCCAGCCGATCATCGAGCAGACCAGCAGCAGCAACAAGCACTCATCGAAGCCTAAGCCGCTGATATCAAACTTAGTTCCGAAAACCTGCGCCACCTCGGTGACCGCCGACGAAAGCCGCATCACCAAAATTTCTGACAGAATCAGTGAAAGAAATGCACCGGTAAAACCGAGCAGCGCGCCGCCATAAAGGAACGGGCGCAGGATAAAACCATCCGTTGCGCCAATCAGTTTTTGCACGTTAATGGTGTCGCGACGGGCAAAGATGCTCAGGCGCACGCTGTTGCCGATAACGAGGAATACCGCCGCCACCATCAGCACGCCGATCATCGCCGATACGCGCCCCACCAGCCCGGTCAGGGCCGCCAGACGGGCAAACCAGCTGTCGTCCATGCGCACTTCATCGATACCGTTAATACGGGTGATGCGATCGCGCAGGGTATTAAGCGACTCGGTGCCCTGGAAATCGAGCTTCGGGATCACCACCGCCACGGCGGGCAGCGGGTTCTCTTCCAGCATATCCAGCGCGCCGCCAAAGCCGGACCAGTTGCGGAACTCGCCCAGCGCCTCTTCACGGGAGAGATAGTTAACTTTATCCACCCCCTGCTCGGCCTGTAGCTGACCCACTACCTGGGCGGCGGCGTTGTCGTCCAGCGCCTTATCGAGATAGACGGTGATCTGCGGCGACGGATAGTACTGCGACGCCGCCTGGTGAACGTTTTTGTAGACCATATAACAGACGCTGGGCAGCGTCAGGGAGATGGCGATCACCATCACCGTCAGGAAGGTGGCCAGCGGTTTGCTTTTAAGATCCTGCAGCGCACCCTGAAATGCGTAGCGCACCTGCTCGTTAAAGACGTTGGTTTTGCGATTCGCAGGTTTTGGCGCGGCTTTCGCACGCTTCGGCGCGTTGCGGTTGCCGTCGCCGCCGCCCTGCGGCTTGCGGAAACGGTCAAACTTACCGCCGAACTGGCGGATCTGATTCATTGCGTCGCGCTTATTCACCCCTGGCCTCCGTGCAAGTGCCCGTCGCTCAGCGTCAGCATGCGGTACGAACGACGGGAGATAAGCCCCATGTCGTGCGTCGCCATCAGTACCGTCACCCCTACGCGGTTAAACTCTTCAAACAGACGTAAAATCCCTTCGGAGAGGGCATCGTCCAGGTTGCCGGTCGGTTCATCCGCCAGCAGGACGGCAGGTTTGTTTACCACCGCCCTGGCGATGCCCACGCGCTGCTGCTCGCCGCCGGAGAGCTGAATCGGGAAGTTCTTCGCTTTGTCCAGCAGCCCGACCTTATCCAGCGCCGCCGACACGCGACGACGGATATCATCATAGCTGGCACCGGCAATAATCAGCGGGATCGCCACGTTATCGAAAACGGTGCGATCCATCAGCAGATGGTGATCCTGGAAAATCATGCCGATCTGACGACGCAGGAACGGCACTTCGCGGTTTTTCAGGCGGCTGATGTCGTGGCCGCTAAACCAGATTTTCCCGGCGCTTGGCCGCTCGATGCCACAGATCAGCTTGAGCAGGGTACTTTTCCCCGCGCCGGAGTGGCCGGTCAGGAATGCCATCTCGCCCGGCTGCAGGTGGAATGTCACCCCCTGCAGCGCTTGTCTCCCACCAAGATAGGCCTTGCTGACGTGTTCAAAGCGAATCATTGTTAATCCTCTCGGGCAAAAAGTGCCTCAATAAAGTCGTCCGATTTAAAGGGACGCAAATCCTCGATACGTTCGCCAACGCCGATGTAACGAATAGGGATACCGAACTGATCCGCCACCGAGAAGATAACCCCGCCTTTAGCGGTGCCGTCCAGCTTGGTGAGCGTGATGCCGGTTAAACCGACCGCCTCATGGAACAGCTTCGCCTGGCTGATGGCGTTCTGCCCGGTGCTGGCGTCGATGGTGAGCATAATCTCATGCGGCGCCTCAACGTCCAGCTTCTTCATGACGCGAACGATTTTCTTCAGCTCTTCCATCAGGTGCGATTTATTCTGCAGACGCCCGGCGGTATCGGCAATCAGCACGTCGATATTACGCGCCTTCGCGGCCTGAATGGCATCGAAGATAACGGAAGCGGAATCGGCCCCGGTATGCTGGGCAATCACCGGAATGTCGTTGCGCTGGCCCCACACCTGCAGCTGCTCCACCGCCGCGGCACGGAAGGTATCCCCCGCCGCCAGCATCACCGATTTACCCTGCTGCTCAAACTGGCGCGCCAGCTTGCCGATAGTGGTGGTTTTACCCACGCCGTTAACGCCAACCATCAGAATAACAAAGGGCGTTTTCCCTTCAATATTAAGCGGTTCGTCAACTTTTGCGAGGATTTCACCCATCTCATCTTTCAGCAGGCCGTACAGCGCTTCGGCATCGCGCAGCTGTTTACGGCTGGCGCCTTCGGTCAGGCTGGCGATGATTTTGCGGGTCGTCTCTACGCCCACATCGGCAATCAGCAGCTGTTCTTCAAGCTCTTCAAAGAGATCATCGTCGATTTTCTTGCCGCGGAACAGGCTGATAAATCCGGAACCGAGGTTTTCTTTGGTTTTAAGCAGGCTGCGCTTCAGGCGGGCGAAGAAACCTTCTTTGGTCGGTTTTTCCTGCTCCTGAACCACTTCCTCTTCTGCCTGCACTTCCACAGGCACGACAATAACCGCCTCTTCAGCGGCTTCTGCCGCCAGCGCCTGGGCTTCGAGCTCTTCGTCGGTGAGTTCAGGTTCGTTTAACGCTTCTTCTTCAACCGCTTCGATGATTTCAACGGTTTCCGCCTCGGCCTGCCACTCTTCGGCCGATACGGCGTCGGGCTCTACCTCCTCCGGCAGGGGCAGCTCTTCGTGCTCAACGGTAGCCTGCGGGGCGAGCTCTTCAGGCGCCTCCTCGACCGCTACGGACGGGATCGTCTCTTCTACGGCGACGGATTCAGGTTTTTCACTCTCCTGAACCTGTTCGGTGACCTCAACCACCTCTTGCGCGAAGGCTTCTGTCTCTTGCTGGCTGTGGGCATGCTCTTCCGCTTCGGGTTCAGCAAGCTTTTCTACCGGCGTTTCGGGCGCGGGCTGCGCGTCAACCGGCTGCTGCTCTTCGGTCTGCTGTTCTGTTTCCTGCTCTTTTTGACCAAAGCCCAGCCAGGAAAAGAAGCCACGTTTTTTCTCTTTTGCCATCTGCGACTACACCCCTCGCGGTTAATTTCTGGCGCTATATACATATAAGCTAAAAAAATGATGAAATAGTTTATCACTTAACTTAACGCACATCACCGCCTGCAAGCGCAGGCTCAATGAGTAACCTGAGCATAGATATGAAGAAACCCAACCGCGCCGCGGCCGGTCAGATACGCATCATCGGCGGCCAGTGGCGAGGCCGTAAACTGCCGGTGCCGGATAGCCCCGGCCTGCGCCCCACCACCGACCGGGTACGTGAGACGCTGTTCAACTGGCTGGCCCCTTCGATGGTGGATGCCCGCTGTCTGGACTGCTTTGCCGGCAGCGGCGCCCTTGGCCTGGAAGCCCTCTCCCGCTACGCCGCCAGCGCCACGCTGCTGGAGATGGAGCGCGGCGTGGCTCAGCAATTGCAACACAACCTCGCCACCCTGAAGGCGACGAATGCTAAAGTGGTGAACACCAACTCGCTCGCGTTTCTGGCGCAGGCCGGCACCCCGCACGACGTGGTGTTTGTCGATCCGCCGTTTCGCAAAGGGCTGCTGGAAGAGACCCTGACCCTGCTGGAAAATAACGGCTGGCTGGCAAACGACGCGCTAATCTATGTGGAGAGCGAAGTGGAAAACGGCTTACCGCCGGTGCCCGCCCACTGGGCGCTGCACAGGGAAAAAGTGGCCGGTCAGGTCGCTTATCGCCTTTATCACCGTCAATCACAAGGAGAGACCGATGCCGGTACTGATTAATCTGGGCCGTTTACTGATGCTGGGGGTGTGGGCGTTTCTGATCCTCAACCTGGTGCACCCCTTCCCGCGCCCGATGAATATTTTCGTTAACGTGGCGCTGATTTTTACTTCGTTTATGCACGCCCTGCAGATGGTGATGCTGAAAAACGGCTTACCGAAAGATGGCCCGCAGATGACCGGCTGGCAGCAGGCCCGCGTCTTTATCTTCGGCGTGTTTGAACTGCTGGTGTGGATGAAGAAGTTTAAGGCGCAGGTGAAGCGGTAAGGTTGGCGCCTTTTCCCCTCACCCTAACCCTCTCCCCATAGGGGAGAGGGGACTGTTCGGTGCGGCTTTTCACCCTCTCCCCTCTGGGGAGAG
>DKMV01000196.1 GCA_002469605.1 Leclercia sp. UBA7405 | reverse complement strand
GATTGGCGATGACGATCCCAACCCGCTGCATGTAGAAATCGCCGCCGCCCTTAAGGCGCTGGCCGACGCCGGGGTTCCCTGCTACTTCATCCACGGCAACCGCGATTTTCTGGTGGGTAAAAGGTTTGCTCGCGAAAGCGGCATGACGCTGCTGCCGGAAGAGCAGGTGCTCGATCTCTATGGCCGCCGGGTGTTAATCATGCACGGCGATACCCTCTGTACCGACGATACCGGCTATCAGGCGTTTCGCGCCAAAGTGCATACCCCCTGGATCCAGACCCTGTTTCTCGCCCTCCCGCTGTTTATCCGTAGCCGTATCGCCAACAAAATGCGCGCGGGCAGCAAAGCCGCCAACAGCAGCAAGTCGATGACCATCATGGACGTTAATCCCCAGGCGGTGGTTAGCGTGATGGAAAAACACCGGGTTCAGTGGCTGATCCACGGCCATACCCACCGTCCGGACGTACATAGCCTGAGCGTCAACGGCGAGCCGGCCCATCGGGTGGTACTGGGCGCCTGGCATACGGAAGGCTCGATGGTCAAAGTCACGCCAGAGGGCGTGGAGCTTATCGCGTTTCCCTTTTAATTCCCCTGTTTGTCCTGCCTGAATATCATTCAATTATTTTGAAGTTTATCGGCAAATTGTTTTGATTTTAATCATCCTCTGGTCGGCCTATCATTATTCACATCAGGGCAACAACGCCCTACTCCAGATAAAAACGCTTAAGGAATACGACCATGAAATCCATCAAAACTTTCGTTGCTGTTGTTGCTCTCTCTGTTGTTTCTTTCGGTTCTTTCGCCCAGAGCGTGAGCGCTAATGCCTCTACTCTTGACCGTGCGGAAGCCAAAATCGCCGCCAAGGCTGCTGAACAGGGTGCCGCTTATAAAATTACCAGCGCCCGGTTCGACAACGGCGTGCACATGACTGCCGAACTGACTAAATAATCTCCCCGATTGCCGTGCCGCCAGATACGAGAACCAGCGACAGCGACAACATGATGAAAAGGATAAAAAAATGAAAAATTTCAGCATCGTCAGCGTCCTGCTGCTGACCGCAACTCTGTCATCTGGCGCAATGGCTGCCGCGCATCACGTTCGCACGCCGGAGGCGGGTTCGAATATGGATACGGCCGTACAGACCAACCATATCGACGTGAACCACGCCTTTGATAAAGAGAACCTGACCGCAGGTAATCTGCTGTAAAGGCGTTAAAAACGCATTTAATAAGACCGCCTCCGGGCGGTCTTTTGCGTTGGGACAAAGGCACCGCTTCGGCGGAAGTTTTAGCCGCGCAACCGTTTTCCTTGCCGGTATTACATGCTATTCTCTGTGCCCTCAAAACCCGATAGTTGTGTACCACAGGAGTTTTAAGACGCATGTCTTCCCGCAATAATCCGGCGCGTGTCGCCATCGTGATGGGGTCCAAAAGCGACTGGGCTACCATGCAGTTCGCCGCCGAAATCTTTGACATCCTGAATGTTCCGCACCACGTCGAAGTGGTCTCCGCGCACCGTACCCCCGATAAACTGTTCAGCTTCGCCGAAGGCGCAGAAGAGAACGGCTATGAGGTGATTATTGCCGGCGCGGGCGGGGCTGCACATCTGCCGGGCATGATTGCCGCCAAAACTCTGGTGCCGGTGCTGGGCGTACCGGTACAAAGCGCGGCCCTGAGCGGCGTCGACAGCCTCTACTCTATCGTCCAGATGCCGCGCGGTATTCCGGTGGGTACCCTGGCGATTGGTAAAGCGGGCGCGGCCAACGCGGCGCTGCTGGCGGCACAAATTCTGGCGACCCACGATAAAGCCCTGCACCAGCGTCTGGCGGAGTGGCGTAAAAGCCAGACCGACGAGGTGCTGGAGAATCCGGACCCGCGGGGTGCGGCATGAAGCAGGTTTGCGTTCTTGGTAACGGCCAGCTGGGCCGTATGCTGCGCCAGGCCGGTGAGCCGCTGGGTATCGCCGTCTGGCCCGTCGGGCTGGACGCCGAGCCGGAAGCGGTGCCTTTTCAGCAAAGCGTCATTACCGCTGAGATCGAACGCTGGCCGGAAACGGCGCTCACCCGCGAGCTGGCCCGCCATAACGCCTTTGTGAACCGCGACGTCTTCCCGATCATCTCCGACCGCCTGACCCAGAAGCAGCTATTCGACAGGCTGAACCTCGCAACCGCCCCCTGGCAGCTGCTGGCCGACAAGAGCGAATGGCCTGGGGTGTTTGATACCCTGGGCGAGCTGGCGATTGTGAAGCGCCGCGTCGGCGGCTACGACGGCCGCGGACAGTGGCGCCTGCGCGCTAACGAAACCGCAGAGCTGCCGGATGACTGCTACGGCGAGTGCATCGTTGAGCAGGGCATTAACTTCAGCGGCGAAGTGTCGCTGGTAGGCGCCCGCGCCCACGACGGCAGCACCGTCTTTTATCCGTTGACCCACAACCTGCACCAAGACGGCATTCTGCGCACCAGCGTCGCCTTCCCGCAGGCCAATGCCGCTCAGCAGGCGCAGGCAGAGGGCATGCTCTCGGCCATTATGCAGGAGCTGGGCTACGTGGGCGTGATGGCGATGGAGTGTTTTATCACCCCTGCCGGTCTGCTGATTAACGAGCTGGCGCCCCGGGTGCACAACAGCGGCCACTGGACGCAGAACGGCGCCTCCATCAGCCAGTTCGAGCTGCATCTGCGCGCCATTACCGGCCTGCCGCTGCCGCCCCCGGTGGTCAACAGCCCATCGGTGATGATCAACCTGATCGGCACCGATCTTAACTACGCCTGGCTGGCGCTGCCGCTGGTGCATCTACACTGGTACGACAAAGAAGTGCGCCCGGGGCGTAAAGTCGGACATCTCAATCTGAATGACATCGACGCGGGCTACCTCAGCGCCACCCTGGAAGCCCTCCTCCCCCTGCTACCGCCGGAATACGCCAGCGGTATTGCCTGGGCACAGGCAAAACTGGGTTAAGCCTTAACGCCGGGGAGTTGATCTTCCCCTTCCCCGGCGTACAATCCCGCCCATTGCTTTCGCCTCTTCAGGATCGATCATGAACAATGGGACAGACTACCGCGCTATTCTGGCTGCGGGACTCCCTTTAATCGACGTTCGCGCGCCGACGGAATTTACCCAGGGCAGCATGCCCGCCGCCATCAACCTGCCGTTAATGAACGACGACGAACGCGCCGCCGTGGGCACCTGCTATAAACGCCAGGGGCCGGAGGCAGCGCTGGCGCTCGGCCATCGGCTGGTCAACGGCGAGCTCCGCGAACAGCGCCTCAACGCCTGGCGCGACGCCTGCAACGCCCATCCCAATGGCTATCTCTGCTGCGCCCGCGGCGGGCAGCGGTCGCACATCACCCAGGCCTGGCTGAAGGAGGCCGGCGTGGAGTATCCGCTGATCGTGGGTGGCTATAAGGCGCTGCGCCAGACGGCGATGCAGGCGACCCTTGAGCTGGTGCAGCGGCCGGTGGTGCTTATCGGCGGCTGCACCGGCAGCGGGAAAACGCTGCTGGTAAAACAGCACCCGCAGGGCATCGACCTCGAAGGACTGGCCCATCATCGCGGCTCCTCCTTTGGCCGCACCCTCACCCCGCAGCTTTCGCAGGCGAGCTTTGAAAACCATCTCGCGGTGGCCCTGCTGCAAAAAGATGCCCCGCGCTGGGTGCTGGAAGATGAAGGCCGGATGATCGGCTCCAACCACCTGCCGGAGTGCCTGCGCGAGCGCATGGCGCAGGGCGCTATCGCCGTGGTGGAGGATCCCTTTGAGATCCGCCTCGAGCGGCTGCGCGAAGAGTATTTCGACCATATGTGGCAGGATTTTTCCGCGGCTTATGGTGAAGAGGCGGGCTGGAAAGAGTACAGCGACTATCTGCATCACGGCCTGTTCGCCATTCGCCGCCGCCTGGGTTTACAGCGTTTTGCCGAATTCACCACGGTGCTGGATAGCGCTCTGATCGAACAACAGCGTACCGGCAGTACCTGGGCACACTTCAGCTGGCTTGCGCCGCTGTTAAAGGACTATTACGACCCGATGTACCGTTATCAGCTGGAGAAAAAGGCGGAGAAGATTGTGTATCGGGGCACCTTCGACGAGGTGGCGGAGTGGCTTAACCAAAGGTAAAAGCAAAAAGGCAACGCAAGTTGCCTTTTTTAGGGTTTACTCCCTCTCCCTGTGGGAGAGGGCCGGGGTGAGGGCAAGGTAAAAGCAAAAGGCAACGTCAGTTGCCTTTTTAGTGTTTTCTCCCTCTCCCCGTGGGAGAGGGCCGGGGTGAGGGCATCAGACCGCACCTAACAACGTCAAATCAGAAGTCGTAACGCAGACGCACCAGGTTCATATCGCCCAGATCGTCGGTGCTGGAGGTAAACACGTGTTCGTAATCCACGCGGAAACCATAATCCAGCTGGAAGCTAATACCCACGCCGTTGTCGATGCGCTGATAGTTGCGACCATTCGCGAACTCAATGCGATCACCCATAAAGTAAGGCTGGATGGATTTCACCGCGTACTGACCAATCGGGAATTTGTAGCCCGCGAAGTACTCAATACCCCAGGCATCGCCCGCGAAGTAGTCGTTAACGTTCGATTTTTTGCTGGTCATAAAGTTCTGGTACCAGCCGCCGCCAGCGGAGAAGGTCCAGTTATCTGGCGTCCAGCTCAGAGCGGTACCCAGGATGTTCTGGTCCCAGGTTTTGCTGTTGCCATCTTCCGGATTACGCAGCTCGGCGCGGGTGTAGTTCCACGCAGCACCCCAGGTCAGATCGGTGGTCAGGTGGTAATCCAGGCCCAGAGAGCCGCCGCCTTTGCGCTTGTAACGCATACCGTCGTTCGCCAGGTAAGAGCTGTCGTTGAACAGGTAAGACGCATAGATATCTGCATCGCCAACGGTTTTCTTATATTTCAGCATCTTGCGTGAACGGTAAGAGCCGTCGTAGTCGCCGTTGATACCGTTACCCGGTGCCTGGCCGATCATGTCGTAGTCCCAGATATCGGTCTTCGCGCCCACCACGTCGTAATAGACGCTGTTCTGCTGGCCGAAGGTCAGGGTACCCCAAGTGTCGCTCTTCAGGCCGGTATAGAGCATACGACGGGAGGTGTCGTGCGCGCCGTCGGCGTAGTGGTTATCCCAGTTGAACTGGGCCGGAATGTTAACACCCAGTTCGTAGTAGCTTACCCAGCTGATGTCGTCGAACAGGTAGTAATCCGCGGCGAAACGGAAACGGGTGCCGCCGTCGAAGCCGTTACGCTTGTAGCCGTTTTTACCGTCGTCGCCGGTCATGTTCTGGAACTGCGGACGAATACTGCCGCCCACGGTGAAGTTCAGGCGGCTCAGCGGGTTGCCCGCCTGCGGATCCTGCTTAAGAACGGTGATTTCTGCCTGGGATGCAAAAGAGGCCAACGCCACTGCCGCGCCGATCGTTACCGCCAGCGCTGTTTTATTTATAGTCATTATGTTTCCTTGATAGACACACAGCTATTTATTTAGCAGGCGAATATTAACCAGGATTTATCCGGTCGTGTTGGCCGTTTTTTAATGATTTGTGCTACTAAAATTCAAGGAGTTATCTTTTTGTGCCACTAAATAGGGACATGCCGGCATATAAACCGGCATGTGATGGTCACGATGCGTAATTAACTGGCGACCTGACGGAACAGCGCTTTGCCCTTCAGCAGGCGGGCGCCCAGCCAGCCGCCGCACAGGGAGAGCAGTAGCGCCCCGCAGAGCGGCAGGATCAGCCACAGCCGCCAGTCCGGCTCCCAGGGGAAGTCAAAGACCCGGGTCTGCAGCATCCCCAGCGCCGTTTCGGCGCCAATGGCCGCCACCAGCCCGGAGACCAGCCCCAGCAGGGCAAACTCACACCACAGGGTGGCGCGCAGCAGTTTTTTGCCGGCGCCCAGGGTGCGGTAGACCACCAGCTCCTGATGACGCTGGCGCATCCCCACCTGCACCTGGGCCAGCAACAGCAGCAGGCCGCAGAGGGTGACCAGCACCACCATTACTTCCAGCGCCCGGCTGACCTGCTCCAGCACCTGGCCGACCTGTTTCAGGATCGCGCCAATATCCAGCAGGCTGACGGTAGGGAATTCGCGGTTCAACTGGGTTAGCATGCCGTTACCATTCTCCCAGCGGAAGCTGGTGAGCCAGCTCTGGGGCTGACCGTCCAGCGCCCCGGCGGGGAAGATAAAGAAGAAGTTGGGCCGCAGGCTCTCCCAGTCCACTTTACGCAGGCTGGTGACGCTGGCGCTGAACGCCTGGGTATCGCCAGTAAAGGTGACTTTGTCCCCGAGCTTAACGTTAAGCCGTTTTGCCAGCCCCTCCTCCATCGAGACCTCTCCCGCTTTCGGCGGCCAGCTGCCGGCGGTTATCGGGTTATGATCCGGGCGCTGCTCCTGCCAGGTGAGATTGAGCTCGCGGTTAAGGGCTTCATCCTGGTTGCCCTCGGTGGGCTTATCGTTGATCTGCGTCAGGCGCGCCCGCACGATGGGATAGAAGGATTCGGGGATAACCTGATGCTCCGCGAGGAACCCCTTCAGGGGGGCGATCTGCTCCGGGGCGATATTGATCAGAAAATAGTTCGGGCTTTCCGGCGGGAGCTGCTGCTGCCAGCGATCCAGCAGATCGCCCCTGAGCACCAGCAGCAGGGCCAGCAGCATAAACGACAGCGAAAAGGCCGACAGCTGGCTCAGGGTGGACCAGGGCTGGCGCAGCAAGCGGTTGATCGCCAGGCGCACCGGCAGGGACTTCACCGTCAGCCTTTTCAGCACGCTGAGCAGCATCCAGCCCAGCACGCCGCAGAGCAGCGCCAGCACCACCGCCCCGGCCAGCACCGCCCACAGCAGCATGCTGCCGCCCATCAGCCAGGCGAGCAGCAGCACCACCACCGCCGTTATCACCGGCAGATAGATCTTCAGCGGCCAGACCCGGGCCACCGCGTCCCGGCGCAGCACGCGTAGCGGCTGGGTGGCGAGCAGCAGACGGTAAGGGCGCAGCCCCACCAGCAGGGAGATCACAACCATGGCACCAACCGCCCACAGCCACGGCCAGAGGCTGGCAGGCGGCAGCGCGGCGGGCAGGACCGGTTTAAGCAGTACCATCAGCAGCTTTTCGAACAGCAGCCCTGTCACCCCGCCGGTGATGGCCGACAGCGCCAGCACCATCAGCCACTGACCGACGATAAGCTTGCGCAGCTGCGCCCTGCCCGCCCCCAGGGTTTTAAGGATCGCTACCAGATCGTAACGGCTGCGGCAGTAGTGGCTCATGGCAACGGCCACCGCCGCCACCGCCAGCAGCAGGGTTAGCAGTGCCGACAGCAGCAGGAACTGCTGCGAGCGCTCAAGCGATTTCCCCAGCGCCCCTTCGTCCTGCTGCAGGCCAAGCCAGCGGTGCTCCGGCTTCAGCTGCGGCTGAAGCCATTTTTCGTATGCCTCCAGCTGGGCGGGGGGGCCGCCAAACTTATAGCGCCAGCTGACGCGGCTCCCGGGCTGCACGGCGCCGGTTTTTGCCACATCGGCGGTGTTCATCAGCAGGCGTGGCGCCATCTGGAAGGGGTTAAAGCCGGAGTCCGGCTCCTGTACCACCTCGCCAGCAATTTTGAAGGTGGCATCCCCCACGTCGATGCTGTCGCCGGTTTTGACATTCAGCAGCGCCATCAGGCGCGGCGCCAGCAGCACGGTTCCAGCGGCGGGTTTGATCCCCGGCGGACTGGTCTGCAGCTCGCCGTACATGGGATAGATATCATCCACCGCCTTTACACTGGCGAGCTGGGGCGTGTCGGCAGCAAAGGTCATGGTCTGGAAGCTCAGCTGTTCGCTCACCTTCAGCCCCTGACGGTGCGCCTCCTCAAGCCAGGCCTGAGGCACCACCCGGGAGCTGCGCAGTTCCCGGTCGCCCGCCATAAACTCGCGGCTTTGCTGACTTAACCCTTTCTCCATGCGGTCGCTGACGCTGCCGAGCGCCAGTACGCAGGCGACCGCCAGGCTCAGCGCCAGCCAGACGATCAGCAGCGAGGGGGAGCGCCATTCGCGCCAGAACCAGCGGGCAATCATGCTTCCTCCTGCAGGAGGCCGTTCACCAGACGCAGGCGGCGGTCGCAGCGGGCGGCCAGCTGCGGATCGTGGGTCACCAGGATCAGGGTGGTGCCGTGCTCCCGGTTGAGGGAGAAGAGCAGATCGGCGATTTTGTCCCCGGTCTGACGATCGAGGTTACCGGTGGGCTCGTCGGCAAAGAGCACCTCCGGACGACCGTTAAAGGCGCGGGCCAGCGCCACGCGCTGCT
>DKMV01000373.1:4928-9267 GCA_002469605.1 Leclercia sp. UBA7405 | reverse complement strand
TATCTTTAGCCGCGTGCTGGTGGGGGCCAGGATCTCGCTGGCGGCAGGGGTCTTTGCGGTACTGATTGGCGCCATCACCGGCACCGTGCTGGGGCTGCTGGCGGGCTACTACGAAGGCTGGTGGGACCGCATCATCATGCGCATCTGCGACGTGCTATTCGCCTTTCCGGGCATTCTGCTGGCCATTGCGGTGGTAGCGGTAATGGGGAACGGCATGGCGAACGTGATTATCGCCGTGGCGATTTTCTCTATACCGGCCTTTGCTCGCCTGGTGCGCGGCAATACGCTGGTGCTAAAGCAGCAGACCTTTATCGAGTCGGCGCGCAGTATCGGCGCCAGCGATACCACCATCCTCTTCAGCCATATCCTGCCGGGGACGGTGTCGTCGATCGTGGTCTATTTCACCATGCGTATTGGGGTCTCTATTATCTCTGCCGCCAGCCTGTCGTTCCTTGGCCTGGGGGCGCAGCCGCCCACGCCGGAGTGGGGGGCCATGCTTAACGAAGCCAGGGCGGATATGGTTATCGCTCCGCACGTGGCTATCTTCCCGAGTATGGCGATCTTTCTGACCGTGCTGGCGTTTAACCTGCTTGGGGACGGGCTGCGCGACGCGCTGGATCCGAAGATAAAGGGGTAATAGCTGGCATTAAGCGCTAAAACCGCCCGCAATCGGGGCGGTTTTTTTTTTGAGGTTACCCGCCGGGAGTAGGCTTGATTACCATAGCTATTTCCAGCCAGCACGATGAAAATATGCCCGCCACCGCTGGCGTGCTTCAGCAAGTGGTACGGTTTATAGCGCCTGGTATTAAGATAGTTTTTAGTAATCATTTATGGGTAATTTATTCATACCGTGAATGAAAATGATCGCGATCATCTTTTCTTACAGATTCAGAAGCGTAATATACAATTTTATATAACGATCTGTGTCTCATGAATAATATCTCCAGACTGGCGGCGCTTATGCCGCTCCTTACTGTTTTAACACCTTGTTTTGCCTCAGCAAAAGATAAACCCGAAGATGTAATGGTCGTCACCGATAATACCGCTGCGCCGGTGTCTGCGACGGCTGCCGGGGCGGGTTTTACCACGACCGATATCGATGTCGGCCCGCTGGGCAATAAAGCGTGGATTGATACGCCTTACTCTTCCACCACCGTTACGCAAGCGATGATCGATAATCAGCAGGCGAAAAGCGTCTCAGAGATGCTGAAATATTCCCCCAGCACCCAGATGCAGGCGCGCGGTGGGATGGACGTTGGTCGCCCCCAGAGTCGCGGTATGCAGGGCAGCGTGGTGGCGAACAGCCGTCTCGATGGTTTAAATATTGTCTCCACAACGGCATTTCCGGTAGAGATGCTCGAACGTCTGGACGTACTCAACAGCCTGACCGGGGCCCTGTATGGCCCGGCGAGCCCGGCGGGGCAGTTCAACTTTGTGGCCAAGCGCCCAACGGCGCAAACTCTGCGTGAGGTAACCCTGGGTTACCAGGGCCGCAGCGCCATAAGCGGGCATGTCGATCTGGGTGGGCATATTGATGATGATAATAAGTTTGGCTACCGCATTAACGCTCTGAATGAGGAGGGGGAAGGGAACCTTGACGACAGTACCCTGCGCCGCAAACTGCTGGCGGTCGCTTTTGACTGGAACATCCAGCCCGGCACTCAACTGCAGCTGGATGCCAGTCACTATGAGTTCCTGCAAAAAGGGTATCCGGGGGGCTTTAGCTACGGCCCGAACATCAAACTGCCTTCTGCACCGGATGCGAAAAACAAAAAGCTGGCGCTGAGTACGGCGGGAAATGATTTAACCACCGATACCCTTAGCACGCGTCTGATCCACTACTTTAATGATGACTGGTCCGTTACGACGGGCGTGGGCTGGCAGCAGGCCGATCGCGCCATGCGCTCAGTTTCCAGCACTATTCTGAATAGTAACGGTGATATCAAACGTTCGATGAGCAATGCCAGCGCGGCAGGCCGTTTTCGCGTCCTGAGTAATACCACCACGCTCAATGGCCATGTTGATACCGGCTCTATTGAACACGATCTCAGCCTCTCCACCACCGGCTACGTCTGGACGCTCTACAGCAGCAAAGGCGCCAGCCAGCGTTATGATTTGGGCACCAGCAATATGTATCACCCCTCTGCCATGAACGAGCCTGGGGATGGCCGCATAAATAAAAACGGTGCGCGTTATAAATCGAGTGAAAACACCCAGCAAAGTATCACCCTCGGAGACACCCTGACCTTCAACCCGCAGTGGTCGGCAATGTTTTATCTCAGCCAGAGCTGGCTGCAAACTCAGAACTTCAACAGCAGCGGCAAGCAGACAGGTGAGAACAACCAGAATGGCCTGAGCCCGAACGCGGCGCTGATGTATAAGATCAGTCCGGCGGTAATGGCCTATATCAGCTATGCCGACTCTCTGGAACAGGGGGGCACCGCGCCTGTTGACGAAGGGGTGAAAAACGAAGGTCAGACCCTCGACCCTTACCGCAGCCAGCAGTATGAAATTGGCTTAAAAGTGGATCGGGGTGATATGAACCTCGGGGCGGCGCTGTTCCGCCTGAAACGTCCGTTCGCTTATGTCGATAGCAACGATATGGTCTACAAAGAGCAGGGCGAGCAGGTTAATAACGGCCTGGAGCTGACGGCAACCGGGCGTGTCTACGACGGGCTGAATATCTATAGTGGCGTGACCTTCCTCGATCCGAAACTGAAAGATACCGTTTCGGACAGTACCAGCAATAAGCGCGTAGTGGGCGTGCCTAAAGTCCAGGCCAATATGCTGGTGGAGTACAGCCTGCCGTCGATGCCGGAGTGGGTTTACAGCGCTAACCTGCATTACACCGGTAAACGGGCAGCAAACGACACCAATACCTCCTGGGCAGATAGCTACACCACGCTGGATCTGGGAACACGCTATACCACCAGAATCGGCACTGTTCCGTCCACCTTCCGCGTGGCGGTGAATAACGTTACCAACGAACACTACTGGGCCTCTATCTTCCCATCAGGCACCGACGGTGACGGCGGATCTTCCAGCGCTTTCCTGGGCAGTGGCCGTGAAGTGCGTGCCTCCGTAACCCTGGCCTTCTGAGTGGGATCACAGTGAAAAAGAGATCTCTGGCTGCAATGGCGCTGATTTTCAGCGCCTTACTGAGCGGCGGCCTGCGGGCCGCCGCAGACCATAACGATGTGCGGATAGCCTCACCCTGGCCCGCGCAAAATACCATCATCACCATGCTGGGCTATGGCGATAACATCGTCGGCACCTCAGGGGTGGCAAAACAGATCCCGCTTTTCCAACAGAGCCTGCCGCGCATCAAGGATGTACCGGTGGTGAGCGTTAATAGCGGACATGAACTTAACCCGGAGCAGATAATCTCGCTGGGCACTGAACTGCTGTTTGTGCCGCAAAATATGAAGGTTCCCCAGGCAGAGCTGTTGGCGCAGGCGGGGGTACAGGTGCTGGCTTTTCAGGCGAACGCCATGGATGCCCTACGCCAGCGGGTGCTGAAAACCGGCGAGGCGCTGGGGCCCGATGCCCGGCGCAAGGCGCAAGACTATGAACAGTACTTCCAGCGCAATGTCTCGCTGGTTACGGCACGGCTGAAAGATCTCCCTCCCTCGCAGCGTGTGCGTGTCTATCACAGTATGGGTAATCCGCTCACTACTACCGGGCGACCTTCGCTTAACCAGGACTGGATGGATCTGGCGGGGGCGAATAACATCGCCGAAAACTGGTTTGGCCCGAAAAAGAGCAGTGCGGGTGAAGTGGCGCTGGAGCAAGTGGTGGCAGCCAATCCGCAGGTGATTGTGGCGATGAACAGGCGTGATGCCGATGAGATCCGCACCTCGGCGCAGTGGCAGGGCATCGATGCGGTTTACCATCACCGTGTGGTAGTGAACCCGAAAGGGATGTTCTGGTGGTGCCGTGAAACCAGTGAAGAGGCGTTGCAGTTCCTCTGGCTGGCGAAAACCCTCTATCCTCAACGTTTTACCGATATTGATATGGCACAGGAGACGCGGAATTTTTACCGCACCTTCTTTGGCCTGCAGCTCACCGATGCCCAGGTTAACGACATTCTGAACCCACCCAAATGAGCCATTTAACAACCGATATACAGGTCCGCTATCGCCAGCTACAGCGCCACCGTGTAGCCCTTACGGGAGTGCTGGTACTGGCTATTGTGGCCTCGTTGATTCTGGATTTCACGCTTGGCCCCTCAGGATTAACGCTGACGGAGCTGTGGCAGGCCCTGCTCCACCCCACCCGCGTTAGCGCCGGGATAAATATTATCGTCTGGGATACACGCCTGCCATATGCGCTGATGGCC
>DKMV01000373.1:0-4758 GCA_002469605.1 Leclercia sp. UBA7405 | reverse complement strand
CAGAGATGCAGACCATCCTCAATAACCCGCTGGCCAGCCCGTTCACGCTGGGGGTCTCCTCTGCCGCGGCCTTTGGCGCGGCGCTGGCGATTGTGCTTGGTATCGGCATCCCTCATATCGCGGATCAATGGTTTATCTCAGCTAATGCCTTTGTGTTCGCGCTGTGCTCAGCCCTTTTGCTGGACGCCGTTGCGCGCTGGACGCGGGTGGCTACCTCCGGGGTAGTGCTGTTTGGCATTGCCCTGGTCTTCACCTTTAACGCACTGGTGTCGATGATGCAGTTTATTGCCGACGAAGATACGCTGCAGGGTCTGGTCTTCTGGACGA
This sequence comes from Leclercia sp. UBA7405, assembly GCA_002469605.1. GTDB lineage: Bacteria > Pseudomonadota > Gammaproteobacteria > Enterobacterales > Enterobacteriaceae > Enterobacter. Next base: position 4,431 of record DKMV01000373.1, on the reverse strand, counting down.
TGGGTAGCCTCGCGCGCGCCTCCTGGCAGAAGCTGGGCGTGCTGGCGCTGGTGTTCGCCATAGTGCTGCCCCTGGCGATGAAAAGCGCCTGGCAGCTGACGGCGCTGCGCCTGGGGGAGGACCGGGCCATGAGTTTCGGTATCGACGTGCGCCGTTTGCGTCTGGCTTCGCTACTGCGTATCAGCCTGCTTTCGGCCCTGTCGGTGGCTTTTGTCGGCCCTATTGGTTTTGTCGGCCTGGTAGCGCCGCACATTGCCCGTATGCTTTTCGGGGAAGATCATCGTTATTATCTGCCGGGCAGTATGTTAACCGGTGGGCTGGTGCTCTCCCTGGCATCGATTGCCTCGAAGAATATCGTACCTGGCGTCATCATTCCGGTGGGAATAGTCACCTCGCTGGTGGGTGTTCCTTTCTTTCTGAGCATTATTTTGCGTCATCGCGGGAGAGTGTCATGAAGATCGGCCGCTTGAGTACTGGTTATGGTAGCAAGTCCGTTATAGACGGATTAGATCTTCCTGCGCTGTCGCCGGGGAAAATCACCGTGCTGCTGGGGCCAAACGGCTGCGGCAAATCGACGCTGCTGCGGGCGCTGGCCGGTTTAAACCCGGCGAAGGGGGAGGTGCTGCTGGCAGGGAGAGACTTGATGAAAATGCCCTTCGCGCAGCGGGCGAAGCAGGTGGTGTTTTTGCCCCAGTCGCTGCCACAGGGCGTTCATCTGCGCGTGCTGGAGTCGATCATTGTGGCCCAGCGCGCCACGGGAGAGCGGGAAAACACGGCGGAGATCATGACGGTGCTGGAACGTCTTGGCATTCAGCATCTGGCCATGAACTACCTCGATCGGCTCTCCGGCGGGCAAAAACAGCTGGTGGGGCTAGCGCAGTCGCTGGTGCGAAAACCACAGCTTTTGTTGCTTGATGAGCCACTGAGCGCGTTGGATTTAAACTATCAGTTCCATGTGATGACGCAGGTGGCGCAAGAAACTCGGGCGCGGCAGATGGTCACTATGATCGTGGTGCACGATATCAATATCGCCATGCGCCATGCCGACCATATCGTGATGCTCAAAGACGGAAAGCTCGTCGCCAGCGGGTCGCCACTCCTGGTCATTACCCCCCAGACGCTCGCCAGGGTTTACGGCGTGCGTGGCCGGGTGGAACGGTGTTCGCAGGGGCAGCCGCACGTTGTGCTGGATGGCGTGATAAACCCATTAGCCTTGCAGGAGCCTATCCGGAAACAGTAAGCATGGTTAGGGTTCGTGAAGCGAAAAGTAATGTGCAGCGCCCTCACCATCCCTCTCTGGCATTCTGTGCACTCCCCCACAAAAGCGCACATTACCCACCGCCGCACTCCCTTCGCCCGCGCGTTTGCGGGCATCATAACCCCATGACACTCCAGTTATGGGATAAGCAATGCGCAATGAAATCCTGAGTTTTCTGGCAAATCAGACCGATTTTTTCGATCCGGAAAACCTGAGCGAAGTCTTTACCGCGAGCTATCTGGCCGGGCGATTTGATCTCAAACGCAATACCGCCAGCCACTATCTTAATCAGCTTGTTGCCGAAGGGGAGCTGGTAAAAATCAACACCCGTCCGGTCTATTTCCTGCATAAGAAAGCGTTCAGCCAGCAGTTCTTTCCGCTTCAGGCCAGCGAGTACGACAGCATTGCGCAACTCCTGAACGACGGGGGCGCAGAGGCGGAGCAGCCCGATCACTTTTGGCTGCTGATCGGCCACGATGGCAGCCTGAAAAAGCCTATTGCCCAGCTAAAAACGGCGCTCTTTTACCCGGATGGCGGCCTGCCGCTGCTGATCACCGGGGAGAGCGGCACCGGTAAGAGCTATATGGCGAACCTGATGCACGCCTTTGCCATCTCCGAGGGGCTGCTGCCCGACGATGCCCCCTTTGTCAGCTTTAACTGCGCCCAGTACGCCAGCAACCCGGAGCTGCTGGCGGCCAACCTGTTTGGCTATGTGAAAGGGGCCTTCACCGGGGCGCAGACCGATAAGCAGGGGGCATTTGAAGCTGCCGACGGGGGAATGCTCTTTCTCGATGAGGTGCATCGTCTGAACGCCGAGGGGCAGGAGAAGCTCTTTACCTGGCTCGACCGCAAGGAGATCTACCGGGTGGGCGAAACGGCTCAGGGCCGCCCGATCTCAACTCGCTTGGTCTTCGCTACGACTGAGGAGCTACACAGTACCTTTTTAACCACCTTCCTGCGCCGTATCCCTATCCTGGTGACGCTGCCGGATCTGCAGGCGCGATCCCGCCAGGAAAAAGAGGCGCTGATCCTGCAGTTCTTCTGGCAGGAGACCAAAAAGCTGGATGTCCCCCTGACGCTGACGCCGCGCCTGCGCCAGGTGCTCCACCACGCGCTCTATCGGGGCAACGTGGGTGAGCTCAAAAACGTGGTGAAATATGCGGTGGCCGCCGCCTGGGCCAGGCAGCGGGGGAGCCACACTCTTGCTGTTACCATTCAGGATCTGCCGGAAAAGGTGATAGCCGCCATACCGACCCTGAGCGACACGCCGTTGGTGGAGGAGCCGCTGACGATAGAGCCCCAGACCAATCTGCTATGGCTGCTGCGCGCCCAGGATCGCACAAAGGCCATGATCCATGATACCCAGTACCAGGTCCTGGCGCTGTACGAAGAGGTGATCGCCGGCAGGTCGGGCTGGGAGGAGGTGCACAAGCGCATGGGTGAAGAGATAGAAACCCTGTTTGACCGGCTGGTGTTTCATCACCGGGATACCACCGCCTCGCCCGTGCTACAGCTCATTACCCAGCAGGTGCGGGAAGAGTTTTACCGGCTGGAGCAGCAGTTCAACGTGCAATTCAACGGCAGCGGCATCTACGCCCTGAGCCACTACCTTGTACATCGCGCCCACAGTACCCTCTCTGCCCTGAGCCAGGAGCGGGTGCGTCTGCTGGACCAGCTCCTGGCGCAGAAATATCCCCAGCTGTACCGTTTTTGCCAGGCGATGATCGCCGCACTGACGCAGAAGCTTGACCTTGAGGCCCAGCGTATCGACGCGCTGCTGCTGGTGCTGTGGTTAAATAAATCGGGAACAATAAGTCACCCGCAGATGACGCGGGCGGTGATCCTCGCCCACGGTTACGCCACCGCCAGCAGCATTGCTAACGTCGCCAACCGCTTATTAAAACATGCGGTATTTGAATACTTTGACATGCCGCTCGACGTCACGCCGGAGGCAGTAGCCCAGCAGGTGATGCATTACATCGAAAGCAACGCCCAGGCGTCGGGGTTGATGATTCTGGTGGATATGGGGTCGCTGAACGCCATTCATAGCCATTTTCAGCGCCGGGTCGCCACGCCGGTAGCGATTGTGAACAATGTGTCTACCAGCATGGCGCTGTATGTCGGCGAGCGGATCCTGCAGGGGCATCACATCGAAGATATCGCCAGCGAAATTGGCACCGATCTACCGGTGGAGCACCAGCTCTTCTGGCCGCAGGCCAGCAAACCCCGGGTGATCCTCACCACCTGCATCACCGGGATGGGGGCGGCGGCCAATCTCTGCCATCTGCTGAAGTCCAGCATTCCGGAGGCGCTGGGGATAGAGGTGATCGCCTGCGACTACCATATGCTCAGCGACGCGCAAGAGCGGACGGTAGCCTTGAACCGCTATGACATAGTGGCGATTGTCGGCACCTTCGACCCGCAGGTGCCCGCCGTGCCCTGGATTTCGCTGGATTCGCTGATTGCCGGCGAGGGGACGCTGCCGCTGATGCGTATCCTGGGCGATATTGCCACGGTGGAGCAGGTGGCCGAAATCAATAACCTGTTGCTGAAGAACTTCTCCCTGCGGCGGGTAATTGAGTCGGTCACCATTCTGGATACCACCAAGGTGATCAACCAGGTGGAGCAGTTTGTCTTTCGCTATGAGCATCTTGCCGGATGCCAGGTGGCGAACGAGCGCAAAGTGGCGCTCTATGTGCATATCAGCTGCCTGATTGAGCGGCTTATCCGTAATGCGTCGCCCGCTACCTACGATGGCCGACAGTGTCCGGAAAGCGAGCTGGCGCTATTGCGCCAGGCGTTTAGTGTCATTGAGAGCAGCTATAGTGTCAAAATCCCCGTGGTCGAGCTCTGTTATATCCATAATATCTTAAGCATGGAAACGGAATTTATTCAGGCAGATCAAGAGTTTTAATCTCCCCTCTCTTCTTCTTTTCCCACCTTACCCCACGGGCCACTTTTTCCTGGCACGTGGGTTGCAACATCCGTTCAGCACATCGCTTCAAAGTGGAATGAGCTTTCGAGGACAGGATGAAACGACACTACATTTTTGCCAGCCATGGCGCTTTTGCCCGCGGGCTGCTCGATTCGGTCGAGCTGATCCTCGGCAAGCAGCAAAACATTTATACCCTCTGCGCCTATCTCGACGAGCAGCGGGATTTAACCGAGCAGGT
>DKMV01000085.1:21980-23406 GCA_002469605.1 Leclercia sp. UBA7405 | reverse complement strand
GCAGGATATCCGCGTCATTCTCATCAAACTTGCTGACCGTACCCACAACATGCGCACGCTGGGCTCGCTTCGCCCGGATAAGCGTCGCCGCATTGCCCGTGAAACCCTCGAAATCTATAGCCCGCTGGCGCACCGTTTAGGTATTCATCACATCAAAACCGAGCTGGAAGAGCTGGGCTTTGAAGCGCTGTACCCGAACCGCTTCCGCGTGATTAAAGAGGTGGTAAAAGCTGCGCGCGGCAACCGTAAAGAGATGATTCAAAAAATCCTCTCTGAGATCGAGGGGCGTTTACAGGAAGCGGGAATCCCGTGCCGCGTTAGCGGTCGCGAAAAGCATCTGTACTCCATCTACTGCAAAATGGTGCTTAAAGAGCAGCGTTTTCACTCGATCATGGATATTTATGCCTTCCGCGTAATCGTCCAGGATTCTGACACCTGCTACCGCGTACTCGGCCAGATGCACAGTCTGTATAAGCCGCGTCCGGGCCGCATGAAAGACTATATCGCCATTCCGAAAGCGAACGGCTATCAGTCGCTGCACACCTCGATGATCGGGCCGCACGGCGTGCCGGTCGAAGTGCAGATTCGTACGGAAGATATGGATCAGATGGCGGAGATGGGTGTTGCCGCCCACTGGGCGTACAAAGAGCACGGCGAAACCAGCACCACGGCGCAGATCCGCGCCCAGCGTTGGATGCAGAGCCTGCTTGAGCTACAACAGAGCGCCGGTAGCTCGTTTGAATTTATCGAAAGCGTTAAATCCGATCTCTTCCCGGATGAGATTTACGTTTTCACACCGGAAGGGCGCATTGTCGAGCTGCCCGCCGGTGCCACGCCGGTCGACTTCGCGTACGCGGTGCATACCGATATCGGCCATGCCTGCGTGGGTGCCCGCGTCGACCGACAGCCTTATCCGCTGTCGCAGCCGCTCGCCAGCGGCCAGACCGTCGAAATCATTACCGCGCCTGGCGCACGTCCGAACGCGGCATGGCTGAACTTTGTTGTCAGCTCCAAAGCCCGCGCCAAGATCCGCCAACTGCTGAAAAACCTCAAACGCGATGACTCTGTGAGTCTGGGGCGTCGTCTGCTCAACCATGCGCTGGGCGGTAGCCGTAAGCTGGCAGAGATCCCGCCAGAGAACATTCAGCACGAACTGGAGCGCATGAGGCTCGCCACGCTGGACGATCTGCTGGCCGAAATCGGCCTTGGCAACGCCATGAGCGTAGTGGTAGCGAAGAACCTGCAGCAGGGCGAAGCGACCCCGCTGGCCCCAGGTGCCTTAGGACATACCCATCTGCCGATTAAAGGCGCAGACGGGGTGCTGATCACCTTCGCGAAATGCTGCCGACCGATCCCCGGCGACCCGATTCTGGCGCACGTCAGCCCCGGTAAAGGGCTGGTGATCCACCATGAGTCCTGCCGTAAC
>DKMV01000085.1:21620-21793 GCA_002469605.1 Leclercia sp. UBA7405 | reverse complement strand
TCAGCCCCGGTAAAGGCCTGGTTATCCACCACGAATCCTGTCGTAACATCCGCGGCTATCAGAAAGAGCCAGAGAAGTTTATGGCAGTAGAGTGGGATAAAGAGACCGAGCAGGAATTTATCACCGAGATCAAGGTAGATATGTTCAACCACCAGGGCGCACTGGCCAACCTG
>DKMV01000085.1:7400-21508 GCA_002469605.1 Leclercia sp. UBA7405 | reverse complement strand
CCTGACGGCGGCAATCAACACGGCCTCTTCCAATATTCAGAGCCTGAACACGGAAGAGAAAGATGGCCGCGTTTACAGCGCCTTTATCCGTCTGACCGCCCGTGACCGCGTGCATCTGGCGAATATTATGCGCAAGATTCGCGTCATGCCGGACGTCATTAAAGTCACCCGTAACCGAAACTAAGCGAATGAATGCACAGCGTTATGCGCGTATATGCGAGATGCTCGCCAGGCGTCAGCCCGATCTGACAGTCTGCATGGAGCAGGTCCATAAACCCCATAACGTTGCTGCTATTGTGCGTACCGCAGACGCCGTCGGCGTGCATGAAGTGCACGCCGTCTGGCCGGGCCACCGGGCGCGAACCATGGCCTCGGCGGCGGCGGGCAGCAACAGCTGGGTACAGGTTAAATCCCATAACACCATCGGCGAAGCCGTCGCGCACCTGAAAGGGCGCGGTATGCAGGTACTTGCCACCCACCTTTCTGACGATGCCGTTGATTTTCGCGATATCGACTACACCCGCCCGACCTGCATTCTGATGGGCCAGGAGAAGACCGGGATCACCCAGGAAGCGCTGGATCTGGCGGATCGGGACATCATCATTCCAATGACCGGCATGGTGCAGTCGCTGAACGTCTCCGTGGCCTCGGCGCTGATCCTCTACGAAGCGCAGCGCCAGCGGCAGAATGCCGGCATGTATAGCCGCAGCAACAGCATGCTGCCGGAAGAGGAGCAGCAACGCCTGCTGTTCGAAGGCGGTTATCCGGTGCTGGCCCGCGTGGCGAAGCAGAAGAAATTACCCTACCCCCACGTCAACCTGCAGGGCGAAATCGAAGCCGATGCCGACTGGTGGGCCACCATGCAGTACGCGGGATAAAAGATGAAAGGCCGCCTGCTCGATGCCGTTCCTCTCAATACGCTTACGGGCGTAGGGGCGGCGCAAAGCAGCAAACTGGCGAAGATTGGCCTGCATACGGTGCAGGATCTGCTGCTCCACTTCCCTCTGCGTTACGAAGATCGTACCCACCTCTACCGCATTGACGACCTGCTGCCCGGCGTTTACGCCACGGTGGAAGGTGAAGTGATGAACTGCAACGTGACCTTCGGCGGCCGCCGGATGATGACCTGCCAGATCAGCGACGGCTCCGCTGTGCTCACCCTGCGCTTTTTCAACTTCAGCGCGGCGATGAAAAACAGCCTCGCGCCCGGACGCCGGGTGCTGGCCTATGGCGAAGCCAAACGCGGTAAATACGGCGCGGAGATGATCCACCCGGAGTACCGCGTACAGGGCGATCTCAGCACGCCGGAACTGCAAGAGACCCTGACGCCGGTCTATCCCACCACCGAAGGCGTGAAGCAGGCCACGCTGCGCAAGCTGACCGACCAGGCGCTAGAGCTGCTGGACACCTGCGCCATTGCCGAGCTGCTGCCGCCCGAGCTGGCACAGGGCATGATGAGCCTGCCGGAAGCGATACGCACCCTGCACCGCCCGCCGCCCTCATTACAGCTAAGCGATTTAGAGAGCGGACAGCACCCCGCCCAGCGGCGGCTTATCCTTGAAGAGTTACTGGCGCATAACCTGAGCATGCTGGCCCTGCGAGCCGGCGCCCAGCGCTTCCATGCCCTGCCCCTGACGGCGCGTGACGATTTAAAAGATAAGCTGCTGGCCTCGCTGCCGTTTAAGCCGACCGGGGCTCAGGCCCGCGTGGTGGCTGAAGTGGAGCGCGACATGGCCCTTGACGTGCCCATGATGCGCCTCGTTCAGGGCGATGTGGGTTCCGGTAAAACTCTGGTGGCCGCCCTTGCCGCACTTCGGGCTATCGCCCACGGTAAGCAGGTGGCGCTGATGGCCCCCACCGAACTGCTGGCCGAGCAGCATGCGAATAACTTCCGCAGCTGGTTTGCCCCGCTGGGTATTGAGGTGGGCTGGCTGGCGGGCAAGCAGAAAGGCAAAGCGCGGCTGGCGCAGCAGGAGGCGATTGCCAGCGGTCAGGTGCAGATGATTGTCGGCACCCATGCCATTTTCCAGGAACAGGTCCAGTTTAACGGCCTGGCGCTGGTGATCATCGACGAACAGCACCGCTTCGGGGTGCATCAGCGGCTGGCGCTGTGGGAAAAAGGTCTACAGCAGGGATTCCACCCGCATCAGCTGATCATGACCGCCACCCCCATTCCGCGCACCCTGGCGATGACCGCCTACGCCGATCTGGATACCTCCACCATCGACGAGCTGCCCCCGGGCCGTACGCCGGTCACTACGGTTGCTATTCCGGATACCCGCCGCCAGGAGATCATCGATCGCGTGCGCAACGCCTGCAAAGAGGGGCGCCAGGCCTACTGGGTCTGCACCCTGATTGAAGAGTCCGACCTGCTGGAAGCCCAGGCTGCCGAAGCCACCTGGGAAGAGCTTAAGCTGGCCCTGCCGGAGCTGAACGTTGGGCTGGTGCACGGCCGCATGAAGCCTGCGGAAAAACAGGCGGTGATGCAGGCTTTTAAGCAGGGCGAGCTGCATCTGCTGATCGCCACCACGGTCATCGAAGTGGGCGTGGACGTGCCCAACGCCAGCCTGATGATTATTGAAAACCCGGAACGTCTAGGCCTTGCGCAGCTCCACCAGCTGCGCGGCCGCGTCGGGCGCGGCGCGGTGGCCTCCCACTGCGTGCTGCTCTACAAAGCGCCCCTGTCAAAAACGGCGCAGATGCGCCTGCAGGTGTTGCGTGACAGCAACGACGGCTTCGTGATTGCGCAAAAAGATCTGGAGATCCGCGGCCCCGGTGAGCTGCTGGGTACCCGTCAGACCGGCAACGCCGAGTTTAAAGTGGCAGACTTGCTGCGCGATCAGGCGATGATCCCTGAAGTTCAGCGCCTGGCGCGGCATATTCATGAGCGCTACCCCGAACAGGCGGCAGCGTTGATTGAGCGCTGGATGCCCGAAACCGAGCGTTACTCCAACGCCTGAGGGTCAGCCAAAGATTGGCAGCATCAGGTACAGTTTGATCACCAGCGCGTTGACGATATCAATAAAGAACGCCCCTACCATCGGCACCACCAGAAACGCCATATGCGACGGACCAAAACGCTCGGTGATGGCCTGCATATTGGCGATAGCCGTAGGCGTCGCGCCCATCCCAAACCCGCAGTGCCCGGCAGCCAGTACCGCAGCATCGTAGTTTTTGCCCATCATTCGCCAGGTTACAAAGACGGCATACAGCGCCATAAACAGGGTCTGCACCGCCAGAATCGCCAGCATCGGCAGGGCCAGCGAGGCTAGCTCCCATAGCTTAAGGCTCATCAGCGCCATTGCCAGGAACAGCGACAGGCAGACGTTGCCCAGCACCGATACCGCACGCTCAAAGACGCGATAAAAGCCCACCAGCGACAGACCGTTGCTGAGGATGACCCCCACAAAGAGCACGCAGACAAAGGTGGGTAATTCAAAGGCCGTTCCCGCCAGCAGTTGCGCAATGGCTTTGCCCGCCGTCAGGCAGATGGCGATCATGGCGATGGTTTCGATTAACACCAGCGAGGTGATCATTCGCCCGACGTCGGGTTTTTCAAAGGCGGAAGGCACGGCTTCATCTTCCGGCCTGCCGTGCGGCGTGGCGGAGCGGTTCACCAGATAGCGCGCCACCGGGCCGCCGATCAGGCCACCCAGCACCAGCCCGAAGGTGGCGCAGGCCATCGCCACTTCGGTGGCGTTCTGGAAACCATAGCGTTCGATAAAGAGCTTGCTCCAGGCGGCTCCCGTGCCGTGTCCGCCCGAGAGCGTAATAGAGCCCGCCAGCAGACCCATCAGCGGATCCAGCCCCAGCAGGGAGGCCATGCCAATACCGATAGCATTCTGCGCCACCAGCAGCCCGACCACGACTATCAGAAATACGCCCAGAACCCTGCCCCCGGAGCGCAGGCTGGCGAGGTTGGCGTTCAGGCCGATAGTGGCGAAAAAGGCCAGCATCAGCGGATCTTTCAGGGACATATCGAAATCGATCTCCCAGCCCATGCTCTGTTTCAGCACCAGCAGGGCCAGCGCGGCCAGCAGACCTCCGGCGACGGGTTCAGGAATGGTGTATTTTTTGAGGAAGGAAACGCGGTGAACCAGCTGGCGACCGAGCAACAAAACCAGCGTTGCCGCAACAAGCGTCGACAAGGTATCGAGATGAATCATAGTAGGCTCCTTTTATGCGTGTGTTCCATGTACACACGGCGCTATCCCGGGCCGTTTGCGCTCTACTTGCGCCCCGGCCGCCTGAGTTTAAAGAACTTTTCCCGTGGGTTATAGAAAAAGGCTTAAAAAACCCGGCATCTTTACGCTTCAATTTGACTGGCAATCGTTTGCTTTTACCGGATCATCGGCTAGAATGCCCGCTTTTCCTCCCAGGGATCGCAGCCGATGTCCGTAAACGCCGTTGAAAAACAGGATGCGCAACCGATTGCGCAGCCGCAGCATAATAGTGAACTGATTTACCGTCTTGAAGATCGCCCCCCGCTGGCGCAAACCCTGTTCGCCGCCTGTCAGCACCTGCTGGCCATGTTTGTTGCGGTGATCACCCCGGCGTTGCTTATCTGCCAGGCGCTCGGCTTACCGGCGCAGGATACCCAGCACATTATTAGCATGTCGCTGTTCGCCTCCGGCGTGGCCTCTATTATCCAGATTAAAGCCTGGGGTCCGGTGGGCTCCGGCCTGCTATCGATCCAGGGCACCAGCTTTAACTTCGTTGCGCCGCTGATTATGGGCGGTACCGCCCTTAAAACCGGCGGGGCGGACGTGCCCACCATGATGGCGGCGCTGTTCGGCACCCTGATGTTGGCGAGCTGCACCGAGATGGTTATCTCCCGGGTACTGCACCTGGCGCGCCGCATTATAACCCCGCTGGTCTCCGGCGTAGTGGTGATGATTATCGGCCTGTCCCTTATCCAGGTGGGACTGACCTCCATCGGCGGCGGCTACGCGGCGATGAACGACCACACCTTCGGCGCGCCGAAAAACCTGCTGCTGGCAGGTATCGTGCTGGCGCTCATTATCCTGCTTAACCGCCAGCGTAACCCATACCTGCGCGTGGCCTCGCTGGTGATTGCCATGGCGGCAGGCTATCTGGCCGCCTGGGCGATGGGCATGCTGCCGCAGAATAGCGCGCCTGCCGACGGCCCGCTGATCATGGTGCCGACTCCGCTTTATTACGGTCTGGGCATCGACTGGAATCTGCTGTTGCCGCTGATGCTGGTGTTTATGATCACCTCGCTGGAGACCATCGGGGATATCACCGCCACCTCCGATGTCTCTGAGCAACCGGTCTCCGGCCCGCTCTATATGAAACGTCTGAAGGGCGGCGTGCTGGCTAACGGCCTGAACTCTTTTGTTTCGGCCGTGTTTAACACCTTCCCGAACTCCTGCTTCGGCCAGAACAACGGCGTGATCCAGCTGACCGGCGTGGCCAGCCGCTATGTGGGCTTTGTGGTGGCGCTGATGCTGATCGCCCTCGGCCTGTTCCCGGCGGTGAGCGGCTTTGTGCAACACATTCCGGAACCGGTACTGGGCGGCGCCACCCTGGTGATGTTTGGCACTATCGCCGCTTCCGGCGTGCGTATTGTTTCCCGCGAGCCGCTGAACCGCCGCGCGATCATGATCATCGCCCTGTCGCTGGCGGTGGGGCTGGGGGTTTCTCAGCAGCCGCTGATCCTGCAGTTTGCCCCGGACTGGGTGAAAAACCTGCTCTCCTCCGGCATAGCCGCCGGCGGGATCACCGCTATCGTACTCAACCTGATCTTCCCGCCAGAAAAAAGCTAATACCATGCGTCACGGCGGTAGCAAACTGCTGCCGTGACACGGTTTTACACTAATCCCGCCTTGAGCATTGTGCACAAATGATGCATAACTCCTCTACGTACGTTTTGCGGGATGGAAAGCCATGAAATTTATCGGAAAGCTGCTCGTCTATATTCTGATCGCCCTGCTGATGGCACTAATTGCGCTCTATTTTCTCGTCCAGACCCGCTGGGGCGCGGCGCAGGTAAGCGGCTGGCTCACCGCCAACACCGATTACGAAATCAATTTTGACCTGATGGATCACCGGTTTTCCTCGCCTTCGCATATCCTGCTGCAAAACGTCACCTTCGGCCGCGACGGCAAGCCCGCCACCCTGGTGGCCAAAACCGTGGATATCGGTATAAGCAGCCGCCAGATCACCGACCCGCTGCATATGGACACCATCACCCTCTCTGACGGCACCCTGAACCTGTCGCCCCAGACCGCGCCGCTGCCCCTGCAGGCCGATCGCCTGCTGCTGCATAACATGGCCTTTAACAGCCCCAATATGGAGTGGGATCTGAGCGCCCAGAAGGTGACGGGAGGCGTGAGCCCCTGGCAGCCCGAGGCGGGCAACGTGCTGGGCAAAAAAGCGCAAATAGAGATCAGCGCCGGGTCGCTGACGCTGAACGGCGTGGAGAGCAGCAACGTGCTGATCCAGGGCGAGCTGAACGGCAAAGAGGTGGTGCTGAGCAACATAGGCGCGGACATGGCGCGCGGCTCGCTCACCGGCACCGCCCGACGCAATGCCGACGGCGGCTGGGTGGTGGATACCCTGCGCCTGAACGATATCCGTCTGCAGAGCGATAAAACCCTGTCCGACTTCTTTGCCCCCATCACCACCCTGCCCTCATTGCAGATCGGCCGCCTGGAAATTACCGACGCCCGCCTGCAAGGGCCGGACTGGGCCGTCACCGACCTCGATCTGAGCCTGCGCAACATGACCTTAAGCAACGGCGACTGGCAGAGCGAGGATGGCAGGCTATCGATGAACGCCAGCGAGTTTATCTACGGCTCGCTGCATCTTTACGATCCGATCCTGAACGCGGAGTTCGCTCCACAGGGCGCGGCGCTGCGCCAGTTCTCGTCGCGCTGGGAGGGCGGGATGATCCGCACCTCCGGCAACTGGCTGCGCGACGGTAAAGCGCTGGTGCTGGACGATATGGCCATTGCCGGGCTGGAGTACACCCTGCCGGAGAACTGGAAAACCCTGTGGATGACGGAACTGCCCGCCTGGCTGAACAGCGTGACGCTGAAAAAATTTGGCCTGAGCCGTAACCTGATTATCGACGTGGACCCTGCCTTCCCATGGCAGATCACAGCCCTTGATGGCTACGGCGCGAATCTCCAGTTGGCAAAAGATCGCCGATGGGGGGTATGGAGCGGTAACGCGACCCTGAACGGCGCCGCCGCCACCTTTAACCGTGTGGATGTGCGCCGCCCGTCGCTGGCCCTGGCGGCCAACGCGGCCACGGTAAATATTACCGAACTGAGCGCCTTTACCGAGCGCGGCATTCTGGAAGCAACCGCCACGGTATCGCAGCTGCCTGCGCGCCAGGCCAGGGTAAGCCTGCGCGGTCGCGGTGTGCCGCTGAACGTGCTGCAACAGTGGGGCTGGCCGGCGCTGCCGATTGGAGGCGATGGCAACATTCAGCTTACCGCCAGCGGCAGTGTGCAGAGCAACGCGCCGCTGAAGCCGACGGTGAACGGCAGGCTGAGCGCGGTGAATATGGATAAGCAGCAGGTGGAGCAGACGATGACGGGCGGGGTAGTGTCGACGGCGGCGCCAGCGGTTTCACCCTCACCCCAGCCCTCTCCCTGAAGGGAGAGGGAGAAAACCCACTCCTCCTGCCGCAGTAACAAACTGCACCCAACCATTGCCTCTCCCTTGTGGGGAGAGGGAGAAAACCCATCCCTCCTGCCGCAGTGACAAACCGCACCCAACCGTCCCCTCTCCCTTGTAGGGAGAGGGTTAGGGTGAGGGGTACAAACCCCGCACCGCATCAACACTTCTCACCCGCAGCGAAAACCAGAGTGATCAACATATAAACCGCACCTAACTATCCCCTCTCCCCTTTGGGGAGAGGGTTAGGGTGAGGGGGAACAACCCCCGCACCTACAGCTTAATCATCACCTCACTCCCCTGCGCCTTCACCACCACGCCCCACTCGCTGCCCGCATGGGAAGCCCCCTTCACACCGCCGATCTGCTGCACGTTGCGCAGGCAGAGCGTCCAGTCGCGGGCATCGCCCTCGCCGATCACCGTCAGGGTATCGCCGTTACGCGTCGCCTTCAGCGTAAACGCCACCGAGCCGTCCGCCGCGGGCACTTCGCTTACCGCCGTTGCGCCATCGCGCAGGTTAAAGAGCTGGAATGCGGTGCCCTCGTGCCAGGCGTAGTCCGGCTTCTGGCTATTGTTGCCCAGCGCCAGCAGGGTGTTATCCCGCACGTAGACCGGCAGGCTCATAAAATCGTGCTGCTGTTTGTGCCAGCGGCTGCCGGCGATTTGGTCATTGCGCCACAGATGCGTCCAGTTGCCCTCTGGCAGGTAGAACTGCACGTCCCCCGCCTCACTGAACACCGGCGCCACCAGCACCGAATCCCCCAGCATGTACTGGCGATCGAGATAGTCGCAGGCCGGATCGTCCGGAAACTCCAGCATCATCGCCCGCAGCATTGGCGTACCCATCTCGCGGGCCAGCGCCGCCTGACGGTACAGGTAGGGCATCATCCGGCACTTGAGCTGCGTGAAGTGGCGCACCACGTCGCAGGACTCGTCATCGTACGCCCACGGCACCCGGTAGGATTTGCTGCCGTGCAGGCGGCTGTGGCTGGAGAGCAGCCCGAACGCGCACCAGCGTTTGTAGACGTGCGCCGGGGCGGTGTTTTCAAACCCGCCAATATCGTGGCTCCAGAAGCCAAAGCCCGATAGCCCAATCGACAGCCCGCCGCGCAGGCTTTCCGCCATTGATTCGTAGTTGGCGTAGCAGTCGCCGCCCCAGTGCACCGGGAACTGCTGTGCCCCGACCGAGGCCGAGCGGGCAAAGAGCACCGCCTCTTCCTCGCCCACCGTCTCTTTCAGCACCTTCCACACCAGCTCGTTGTAGATGTAAGCGTAGTGGTTGTGCATCTTCTGCGGGTCGGAGCCGTCGAACCACTGCACGTCGGTGGGGATGCGCTCGCCAAAGTCGGTCTTAAAGCAGTCCACGCCGATATCCACCAGCCCTTTCAGCTTGTCGGCGTACCACCGGCAGGCTTCCGGATTGGTGAAGTCATAAATCGCCAGCCCCGGCTGCCATTTGTCCCACTGCCACAGGGAGCCGTCCGGGCGCTTAAGCAGGTAGCCCTTCTCTTTAAGCTCTTTAAATACCGGCGATTTCTGGCCGATGTAGGGGTTGATCCAGACGCAGACCTTGAGCCCTTTCTCCTTCAGGCGGCGGATCATCCCCTCCGGGTCCGGGAAGGTGACCGGATCCCACTCAAAGTCGCACCACTGGAAGGCCTTCATCCAGAAGCAGTCGAAGTGGAAGACGTGCAGCGGCAGGTCGCGCTCGGCCATGCCGTCGATAAAGCTGTTCACCGTCGCTTCGTCGTAGTTGGTGGTAAACGAGGTGGTGAGCCACAGGCCGAACGACCAGGCGGGCGGCAGCGCCGGGCGGCCGGTAAAACGGGTATAGCGGTTCAGCACCTCTTTCGGCGTCGGGCCGTCGATCACGAAATATTCGAGATGCTCGCCCTCCACGCTGAACTGTACTTTGGAGACCTTCTCGGATCCCACCTCAAAGGAGACGTTTTCCGGATGGTTGACCAACACACCGTAGCCGCGGTTGGTAAGGTAGAACGGGATATTTTTGTACGACTGCTCGGTGCTGGTGCCGCCGTCACGGTTCCAGGTCTCCACCGTCTGACCGTTGCGCACCAGGGCGGTAAAGCGCTCGCCCAGCCCGTAGACGGTTTCACCCACCCCCAGATCCAGACGCTCAAACATGTAGTTGCGATCGCAATTAACGTCCTGCACGTAGCCGTTGTTTTTCAGCTGGCTGCCGGTGATGCGCTGCCCGTCGAGGAAGAAATCCAGCGACCAGAACTCGCCTTTGGTCACGCGCACGCTGATGTTGCCGCTGCGCAGCTCGGCGAACCGGTCGTTGTTTTCAATCCGGACGTTAACATCCTTGAGCACGTTCAGCGGATAGTGCGGACCGTTATCCAGTGCCCCCTGGAAGTGCTCGATGCGCACCCCGACAATTCCCTCTTGCGGAGCAAACAGGCGCACCGTGAACATTAGGGTATCCAGCTGCCAGGTGCGCTCGCGCACGTCGCGCGGCGCCACGTAAACCACCAGGTCATTGCCCTGCTGCTCTACGTCGAACACCTGCACCGGGTAAGTCACGTTCAGGCCCGGTTGAATAAGCCAGTTTCCATCACTGATTTTCATGCTTTTGTCCTCTTAGTTCTGTAATTCTTTGCTGACCGGCAGGGTCTCAAATTCTTGCTGATTGCGGCGCGCGCCCTGCGCCAGCTCGCCCATGATGCGGGTCAGGAACGGCGTTTTCAGGGTGTAGAAGCGTTTGGCGATAATGGCGCTCAGCAGGTAACACACCGCCGGTGCGAGGGTGAAGAGGCCAATAATGATGCTGATGGTGGTGCTGTTCTGGGTTTTGGCCGCCGCGTCGTAGCCGCCGCCCGCCAGCATCCAGCCGATGAGCGCTCCGCCCAGCGCCAGGCCCAACTTCAGCACAAAGAGCGTGCCGGCAAAGCTGATGCCGGTGAGGCGTTTGCCGTTGGTCCACTCGCCGTAGTCGACGGTATCGGACATCATTACCCACTGGATCGGCGTCACCAGCTGGTGCAGCACGCCAATCACGAAGATAAAGACAAACATGGTGACGGTGGCCTGCATCGGCACGAAGAACATCGCCACGCTCGCCACCGCCAGCAGGGCGTTGGTCCACCAGAAGATGCTGACCTTGCACTTCCAGTCGGTAAGCGGCTTGGCCAGCGCCGAGCCAATCAGGTTGCCGACGCAGTAGGTGGTGAGGAAGGCGACGAACACCTCCGGTGAGCCCATGATCCAGGTGCAGTAATACATCATGGCGCCGCCGCGCACGCAGACGGCGAGGATGTTCAGGATGGTGAGCACGCCGACGATGCGCCACTGGTCGTTGTGCCAGATGTCGCGCAGGTCTTCCCGCATGGAGGTGGTGCTCGGCGGCACCTGGATGCGCTCTTTGGTGGTGAAGAAGCAGAACGCCAGCATCAGGAAGGCCACCACCGACAGCACGGCGATCCCGCCCTGAAAGCCGAAGGCTTTGTCGTCACCTCCAATCAGGTTAACCAGCGGCATCATCAGCACCGTGGAGAGCATGCCGCCCGCGGTCGCCAGTACAAAGCGCCAGGATTGCAGGGAGATGCGCTGCGTCGGGTCGTTGGTGATCACCCCGCCCAGGGCGCAGTAAGGGATGTTGACCACGGTATAGAGCAGGGTCAGTAGGGTGTAGGTGACGGCGGCGTAGATCATCTTGCCGTTGTGGCTGAGGTCCGGCGTGGTGTAGGCCAGCACGCAGACGATGCCGAACGGAATGGCGCCGAACAGTATCCACGGGCGGAACTTACCCCAGCGGCTGCGGGTGCGGTCGGCAATCAGCCCCATGCAGGGGTCCGAGATCGCATCCAGCGCGCGCGCCAGCAGGAACATGGTGCCGACAAACCCGGCAGGGATACCGAAGATATCGGTATAGAAGAACATCATATATAACATGACGTTATCAAAAATAATGTGGCTGGCGGCATCGCCCATGCCGTAACCAATTTTCTCTTTAACAGACAGTACTTCGCTCATCTTTTTTTATCCTTCACGCTGTAGGGGGCGCTGAGACCGGTTTTTGAGTTGTAAACCATTGGTGAGCAAGCGGGTATTCTGTTTTCTGGTTACGTTCTTACGATTCTTGTTTTTTGTGATCGCCTTAAAAGTGCTGAGCACAAAATGCTAACCTGAGGAATTTCTTAAGATTTAGCTGAAATGGATCAATGAAGGCGGCCGGATGCCGAAAATAAATGCAACGAAGTGTGTGGTAAATGTCTGAAAGTAGCTATAATGCGCCCGCCTCCATGTAGCAATCGAGGCGCGGAAGATCGTCATCTCCGGTGAGGTGGCTGGACTTCAAATCCAGTTGGGGACGCCAGCGTTCCCGGGCAGGTTCGACTCCTGTGATCTTCCGCCAAAATTCAAATTGTTTTGTATTTTCATTTTTTACATTCTCTCTCAAGCATTTTTATAGTGTATCCATCTGAGAAATGTAACCAACTAGCGAACAAGAATACTAAAAGCTGTGAATAAGCAATGTAGATATTGGGTTTAAAAATCATTCCGAAATAAAAAAACAAAGCTATAATTACTAAAAGAAATCTTTTAGAGCTATACCAGCTAAAACCACTATCGTTAACTCTTTGTTTAACTTTTGAAATAGAGCGTGACATCTTTGCAGCATTTTGCCCGAGTATTATTGATGCAGCAAGACTCCAGTCCGAAGAATATATAATATCTTTTACAGGACCAAAATAAATTTTAACTAGTATTAAAATTACAAAAGGAACGCATATATATAAATACTCAGCTTTTAAATCTGATATGAAATTTCTTTTCTCTACCGTGCTAGGCTGGTATTTCAAATTGCTCATCACTTCCACCCCTAACGATATCTTCAATCTTCATAATTTTAACATTCCTTATTTCTGCGGTTTTTCGCTTATCATAAGGTTTATAAAGATCATAATTAAACTCAGCTAATAAAGTATCTTTTGGACCAATAGGTGGAATTAAACCAGATTGATATTCCTTCACCCAATCCTTAACGAGGATTCGTGCTGCAAACGTTTTATTCATTCTTGCACTTTTAAAAGTCCACAATTGCTTACCTTCATTTATAGCAATTTTCACATATAAATAATCTCTAGCATTAATTGTTTCTTTCATTCCTAAAAACATTGTTGCAAGATCACCTGTGAATCTCCAGTTCGTATTAACTTTCTGCGAATAAGTAGAGCAACCAAATTCTACGGTTTCATCTTTAAGAATAAAGTTATTAGCTTTGGATACCGTTCCGAGCATATGGGATAAAGATTTTCGATCTATATGAGCATCAATATCATCTCCTAACCCATCATGAATGAAAGTTTCCTCTATATTGGCGGCCAGTTGATCAACCTGCTCTTCAGTCTGTATTTCATCCGTTTCAATTATCTGCTCAAATAATTTCGAACCGGCAGACGAAACTCTATTAATAAAAAAATCATTTATTAGATTTGGGGCCTGAGACAACTTGGCCTTTATAGAAGAAATTTGGACTTCTTCAAGGTTAAATTTAAATTCCTGCTTAATATCGATAGATTTAGCTAGAATTTGTCCGAGTTGCTCATAAGCAGAAATATACAAACTCATAGCTTCAAAAAGCTGGCTCGGATTAGGCCTATCCTTTTTATAATCTATTCTGATAAAAACATTCGAATCCATGACTTACCTCGTTGATTGATAGATAAATTATCTGCTAACTAGCTTTTATCAATTTACGATATCAGTCTCACAAAGCACTAGCCCCTCTCAGTAAGACAATATCTGATTAGAAAAAACACTTCAATAAAATACTGTATAAAAAAACAGTTATTGAGTTTTTTTATGATAAATTCCTTTTATAAACAATTAACTACATGATTTCAACCGTGCTATGCAAGCCTCTTTCACCCACTTACTAAAATTCCCTTTCCCCGCAGCCTTCTCAATCTGTTCCAAAAGCTCATCTTCGAAACGGATGTTCTTCATTGTGCTTTTCTTACGGTCGAAATTTGGCTTCTTTTTTTCTTGCATGGTAGGTACCACTTCGATTAGTTTACCAACATGTGGTACCTACCACATGGATTCAGATTTTAAGCGACGCCTAGAAGTGTTGGAGCACTAATGGGCGTCTAACCTCACCAACTATCAAGGAGTTGATTATGGCTGATTCGCATTCTACCCCAGACGCCGCCGCAACCGGAACCGAGCGCACCTTAATTGTGGGATATCGTCCGCACGTTTTTGATAAATCCACGCCGAGCCTCAACTTGTCCGGCAAATGGCTGCGTGCGGCGGGGTTTGATACCGGGGATAAAATCACCGTCAAAGTCATGGACGGCTGCATTGTGCTGATGGCGCACAACCCGTATGAGCAAAAGCTGCTGGCCGAATTAAAGCAGGCGCAGCAGAAGCTGAAGGATATTGAAGGGGCGCTGGCGAGTTCGCACTAAGATCGGTGCGGTCTGTTCCCCTCA
>DKMV01000085.1:830-7256 GCA_002469605.1 Leclercia sp. UBA7405 | reverse complement strand
CTCTCCCCGCAGGGGAGAGGGCGTAGACGGTGCGGCTATTAGCCGTTTAAGCGCATATGCAGCAGCGGGAACGGATTCCCCTGCCCGTCCAGCTCCGATCGCCCCACCTGCACAAATCCCATATGCCGGTAAAACGCCACGCCCTGCGGATTCTGTTCATTCACGTCCACTTCGCTGGCGCCAAAATGGTTGATGGCATGCGTCAGCAGCAATTTGCCTACCCCTTTTCCCCGGCTCGCGTCGTCCACAAACAGCATTTCGATGCGGTGTGCATCCACGCCTAAGAAGCCGTGAATAACGCCGGCGTCATCCCGGGCGATAACGACGTTGAGATTAGGTAAATAGGCGTTGAGCAATAGCGGGCGCAGCGCCGCAATATCGCTTTCCTGCAGGAAGTGATGGGTGGCGCGAACGGAGGATTCCCAGATCGCGACGAGACGTTCAAATTGTGAGGGGAGTGCGGTTTCGATTTTCATGCCGCGATCATCCCTGGGCTGCTTAATAAAATCAAGAGATGCCGGACACGGTTTCGCCTGTTCCCCCTCACCCTAACCCTCTCCCTCAAGGGAGAGGGGACCGATCGCGCAGTTTGCAGCAGTAAATCCACGCGCAGCATTCGCACTATTTCCAAAGCCGCACCCTGGTCCGGCTAAACATCGCAGAAGCGTTTCGGGCGAGCCGCATGTTCCCCCTCACCCTAGCCCTCTCCCTCAAGGGAGAGGGAACCGATCGCGCGGTTTGCTACAGCCCGCTAGTGCTTCACCCATACCAGCTGATCCACCCGGAAGCCCAGCCCGCGGGCGATGCCCACGTAATCCTGCTTCACCTTCTCCGGAATGGTCGGCGTACGCGCCAGAATCCACAGGTAGTCGCGGTTTGGCCCGCTTACCAGGGCGTATTTGTACTCGTCGTCCAGGGCGATGACGTTATAGCCGCCGTAGAACGGCCCGAAGAAGGAGACCTTCAGCGCGGCGGTGGTCGGCGCGCCGGTGAAGTAGGCTTTGCCTTCGCTCTCGTTCCATTTTTGCTTACGCGGATCGTAGCCGCGGTTCAGCACGCTGATACCGCCGTCGCTGCGCTTGCCGTAGGTGGCGGTGACCTGCTCCAGCCCGCGTTCAAAGCGGTTTTCGAGACGGGCGATTTCGTACCACTGGCCGAGATAGCGGCTGGCATCGAAGTCGTTAATGGGTTGGACGCCCTTCGGTGGCGTAGGGGATTTACAGGCGACCAGCGCCAGCGAGATCGCCACACCGGTCAGAACGGGCCATATTTTCATGTGAACTCCTTTCGTTAGCATGGTGATAAGTGTAGTGCAGCCGTTCGGCGCTTCATTCAGAGGACAAATATTCGTAGTATATTGAGACTATTCTTCCTCACCGGGCAGGCGCATGGCTTACTCAATCGGCGAATTCGCCAGACTCAGCGGCATCACCGCTACCACGCTACGGGCATGGCAGCGGCGCTATGGGTTACTCAAGCCCCAGCGCACCGACGGCGGGCATCGTCTTTACAGTGAGGAGGACGTTCAGCAGGCGCTGAAAATCCTCGACTGGGTGAAAAAGGGTGTGCCCATCGGCCAGGTGAAACCCCTGCTGGAGCGCCCCACCGCGCGGCGCACCAATAACTGGAAGACGCTCCAGGAGACGATGCTCACCCGCCTGAAAGAGGGCAAAATCGAATCCCTGCGCCAGCTGATTTACGATTCAGGGCGCGAATATCCCCGGCCCGAACTGGTCACCGAGGTGCTGCGCCCGCTGCGCAGCCAGGTCTCTGCCCGGGTGCCGGCCGTGATGACCCTGCGCGAAATTCTCGACGGGATTATCATCGCCTACACCTCGTTCTGCCTGGAGGCCGATAAAAAAGCCCCCGGTGATAACCTGCTTATCAGCGGCTGGCATCTGACCGATCCCTGCGAAATCTGGCTCGAGGCGTTAAAGCGCACCGGACAGGGCCACCGTATCGATATTTTGCCCGTGCCGCCCGCCGCGCTGGCCCCGGAAATTTTCCCGGAGCGCAGGTGGCTACTGGTCTCCAGCGGCAAACTTAGCGCCGCGCGCAAAAAACAGATAGAACAGTGGCAGCAGGCGGTAGCCCTGGAAGTGGTGACCCTCTGAGGCCAGTTATCACGAAAAGTTGAATTTTTTTCTGCCGCCAGGGTGCTAACGTTTTCCTGTTACCAATCAAAAACACAGGAAAACATGATGAAAAAGACCGCCGCCCTGCTGATGTTATCTTCCCTGGCTTTCGCCCCAACCGCCTTCAGCGCCGCCCCTGCCGGCACGCTCAGCGTACACATTCTTAACCAGCAGACGGGCGTTCCCTCGTCCGACGTGACCGTCACCCTGGAAAAACAGCAGCAGAGCGGCTGGGCTCAGCTTGCCAGCGGCAAAACCGACCAGGATGGACGCATCAAATCCCTCTATCCGCAGGATAAGGACATGGAGCCCGGCGTCTATAAAGTGACCTTTAAAACCGGCGATTACTTCCAGGGCCAGAAGGCGAATACCTTCTTCCCGGAGATCCCGGTGCTGTTTACCGTCACCCGCACTAACGAAAAGCTGCACATCCCACTGCTGCTTAGCCAGTTCGGCTACTCCACCTACAAAGGCAGCTGATTCTTTACAAAAAATCTATTTTGTAACCGACTGAATAAGTTGAATTTAAAAAAATAATTTCAGCAAAACTTGGACAAATAATTCATGGTGTGTAAGTTTTAACTTATCGCACTGGAGGTAGCACACCATGAATACAAAACCCGTACTCGGTATTAGCGGTTGCCTGACCGGCTCCGCCGTTCGCTTTGACGGCGGACATAAGCGCATGGGCTTTATCATGGACGAGCTGGCCCAGTGGGTCTCGTTCAGGCCCGTCTGCCCGGAGATGGCTATCGGCCTGCCGACGCCGCGCCCGGCGCTGCGCCTGATCCAGACCACCGGCGGCGATACCTGCATGCGCTTTAGCAAAGATTCCACGGAGGACGTCACCGATAAAATGGCGGCCTTCGCGGCGGAATACCTGCCAAAAATCGGCGATCTGGCCGGATTTATCGTCTGCGCCAAATCTCCCAGCTGCGGCATGGAGCGAGTTCGCCTGTATGACGAAAAGGGCAACCGGGGTCGCAAAGAGGGCGTCGGGCTGTTCACCGCTGCCCTGATGAAGCAGTACCCCTGGCTGCCGGTTGAAGAGGACGGGCGGCTGCACGATCCGGTGCTGCGCGAGAACTTCGTTGAGCGCGTCTTTGCCCTGCACGAACTTAATACCCTGCGCAAAAACGGCCTGACTCGCCGCGCGCTGCTGGACTTTCACAGCCGCTATAAATTACAGCTGCTGGCGCACCACCAGGCGGGCTACCGCGCCATCGGTCCTTTCGTCGCCTCGCTGTACGAGTGGGATGACCTTGAAGCCTTCTTTGAGATGTACCGCGACAAGCTGATGGCGATCCTCAAGCAGCCCGCGTCGCGTAAAAACCACACCAACGTGCTGATGCACGTTCAGGGCTATTTCCGTAACCAGCTTAACGCTCGCCAGCGCGAGGAGCTGCGGGAGGTGATCCTTAACTATCGCGAAGGGCTACTGCCCATTCTGGCGCCCTTAACGCTGCTGAAGCACTACATGGCGGAGTTCCCACAGCAGTATCTTGCCACACAGAACTATTTCGACCCGTATCCGAACAACCTCTGTTTGCGCCTGGCCGTTAACTGACATTAATGATGCGAAGGCCCGTTGACCCACAGAGGCCCGTAGAGTACCCCCTTAGACGACACCCTCACTGTCGTCTTTTTTTTGCCTATAACTTTTTCGTTTATTGCGAATTTCGTTTATTTCGAATAAACTCATCTTATGCCCATCCCGCATTATTTATATTCAAACGAACCGGAAACAATGTAATGACACACTCAATTCTTGATAGCGTGAGCCTGCCGGCTCCAGTTGAAATTGAGGCCGCCGTGCGTGGGCAAAGGGAACTTGCGACTTACCTTTCAACGAAGCTCGAAACACAAAAAATTTCGATTCAGGATGACGCGAATAATACGCACCAGATTGAGCTGCCGACCTCATCATTAACCTTGCTCATCACCATTCTGGGGGAACTGGCGGCGGGTAATGCCGTGCAGGTTGTTCCCGTACATGCTGAATTAACAACTCAGGAAGCGGCCAATATTTTGAATGTTTCACGCCCGCATATGGTGAAACTTCTGGAAGAAGGGAAGCTGCCATTTCATAAAACAGGTCGTCATCGCCGCGTGCTTTTCGCTGATCTGATGTCATATAAAAATCAGCGAGATGAAGAGGCAAAGCAAGCTATGCAGGCGCTTTCTGACCAGAGCCGGGAGCTTGGGTTCTATTGATCGCTCATTCACCCTCGTTATGCTGGATGCCTGTGTGCTCTATCCATCACTGTTGCGGGATCTGTTGATACGTCTGGGGTTAACCGGGCTTTATCAGCCTAAATGGTCAAACAGCATTCACGATGAATGGCAGCGTAATCTGTTGGCGAACAGACCAGACATCACGCCAGAGCAGGTAACGCGTACGCGAATGCTAATGGAAAAAGCTCTGCCGGATGCCCTGGTTAACGGCTATGCGCCGCTTATCAACGATATAAGCTTGCCCGACCCGGATGACAGACACGTAGTAGCGGCGGCGATACGTTGCCACGCTGACGTCATTGTTACCTTTAACGTGAAAGATTTTCCGGCAGAACAGGTAGGCTTTTTTAATATCGAAGCGCTCCATCCGGACGAATTTATCTTAGACTTATTCGATTTAAATCATGCCGTTGCCC
This sequence comes from Leclercia sp. UBA7405, assembly GCA_002469605.1. Classification (GTDB taxonomy): domain Bacteria; phylum Pseudomonadota; class Gammaproteobacteria; order Enterobacterales; family Enterobacteriaceae; genus Enterobacter. The sequence goes on along the minus strand of DKMV01000085.1, from coordinate 2,470 downwards.
TATCTGCCGTCTGCACCCAGCGGCGAAGCCTTAAACATCCGCCCATCAGCGTGGAGGAGTACCTTGAATCGCTGCTGCGACAGGGCCTGACAATGACCGTTAAAGCGCTGGAAAAATACCGCCTTATAATTTAGCGCACTCACCTGTACCCGGACGCTGGCTTATATGATCACCACCCTGCACATCGAAAACTATCGTTCCATCCGCCGCCTGTCGCTGGAGCTGGAGCAGCTCAACATCGTCTTCGGGCCGAACGGCACCGGTAAGTCGAATATCTACAAAGCAATCCATCTAATGCACAGCGCGGCGCAGGGGCAGTTTTCCCAGGCGCTGGCCAACGAAGGCGGGATCCTGAAGGTGTTCTGGGCCGGTAAAACGCGCAGCGACCAGCTACGGCGCATGAACCTGGCGGTAGAGACCGAAACCTATGAGTACGAGCTGCAGGTCGGTTTTGTCGAGAAGCTGCCCTACCCTTCGCAGTTCCAGCTCGATCCGGTAATCAAAGAGGAGACGCTCTGGCTGAGCCATCAGCACCGCCGCCCGTCGGCACGCCTGATGCAGCGCAAAAACCAGACCGTGTTTCTGAATAACGTCCATCACGAAAAGGTGACCCACAGCGGCGCGCTCTATGAGAACGAATCGGTGTTTGGCCAGCTGGGGGAACCGCACCTCTACCCGGAGGTGTCGCAGATGCGCGAATCGCTGCGCAACTGGCGCTTTTACCATGAGTTTTCGGTCGCCTCCGGGTCGGCGATGCGCGCCCCGCAGGTGGGGTTCCGCTCGCCGGTGCTGGCCAGCGATGGCGCCAATTTGGCCGCCGCCTTTCAGACCATCGTCGAGATCGGCGATGAACTGCTGCTGATGCGCATTCTCGATCAGGCCTTCCCCGGCTGCGTTTTTTACAGCGATAACAGCGGGGGACATTTCCGGATGATGATGCAGCGCGAAGGGCTAAGCCGTCCGTTGGAGCCCGCCGAGTTTTCTGACGGCACCCTGCGATTTCTCTGCCTGGCGGTAGCTTTGCTCAGCCCGCGGCCGCCGGCCTTTATCGCCCTCAATGAACCCGAGAACAGCCTGCACCCGCAGATGCTCCCGGCGCTGGCGAGCCTTATCGCCGAGGCCAGCCGCTATTCGCAAATCTGGCTCACCAGCCACTCGCCCGAGCTGGCGCACCTTATTGAAAAACACCGCGCATTTTCGCTCTATCAGCTGTCGATGGCAGAAGGAGAGACGCGGATGGAGCGGCTCAGCTAGCGCGTTGCGCGATAGCGTAGCGCCTCAACTACCAGCGAAAAGGCCGGCGAGGGCTGCTTGCGGCTCGGGTAGTAAAGGTAATATCCGGGGAACGGCAGACACCAGGGCTCCAGCACCCGGATCAGCCGCCCTGTGGCCAGACTATCGCCAAACTCATCCTCCGGTAAAAAGGCGATACCAAAGCCCGCCAGGGTGGCATCGACGATATGCTCTGAGGTATTAAAGGTAAGCTGTCCGCTGACCCGCACGTTCAGGTCGCCGCCCTGCTGGTCAAAATCCCACACGTAGATCCCGCCGGATTTAACCATTCGCAGGTTAATACACTGATGCTGGATCAGGTCGTGCGGGGTCTCGGGCGCCGGGTGGCGGGCAAAATAGTCCGGCGA
>DKMV01000085.1:0-627 GCA_002469605.1 Leclercia sp. UBA7405 | reverse complement strand
GCGGGCAAAATAGTCCGGCGACGCCGCGGCGGCCATCCGCAACGGTGGCCCGATGGGCACGGCAATCATATCTTTGTCGATGGTGCCGCCCATGCGCACCCCGGCATCGAAACGGTCGGCCACGATATCCCGAAAGCCGTGGTTAGCATCGAACTCAACGTGAATATCGGGGTACTCGCGCAATAGTGGGGTTAACTTCGGCAAAAGGGTCTGTTTGAGGATGTGCGGTCCGCAGGTAATACGCACCGTACCTGCCGGCTTGTCGCGCAGTTCGGTCAGCATATCCAGCTCGGCCTCGATCTCATCGAAGCGGTTGCCGATGGCGTTGAGCAGGCGCTCTCCGGCTGCCGTGGGGGATACGCTGCGGGTGGTGCGGGTGAGCAGGCGGATCTGCATCCGGTTTTCCAGGCCGCTGATGGCCTGGCTCAGGGCGGGCTGGGTCACCCCCAGCCGCGCCGCCGCGCGGGTAAAGTTGCCCTCGCGCGCCACGGTGACAAAGGCGTACAAATCGTTGAGATTGCGCTTCATGATCCCCTCATTTATAAGCGTGACTTATAAGCCCATTAAGCATTGATTAGCTAGTCAGAATACGCCCGCCGTGTAGAATTTTCACTATCTCCTGACATC
>DKMV01000086.1 GCA_002469605.1 Leclercia sp. UBA7405 | reverse complement strand
TTAAAGTGATGAGGAAAAAGCGTACCTGGAAAGCTTTTAGTAAGTTGTATCCATCCCGAAATTGAAGTTCGGTGAGTAAAAAATCACTCAGAAGGGGATGCGCTATGGACGAATACTCTCCAAAAAGGCATGATATCGCACAGTTGAAATTTCTCTGTGAATCCTTGTACCATGATTGCCTCGCTAACCTTGATGAAAGCAGCCATGGCTGGGTGAATGACCCAACCTCTGCCATCAATTTACAGTTAAACGAGTTGATCGAACATATAGCAACCTTCGCCCTTAACTATAAAATTAAGTACAACGAAGATAATAAGTTGATTGAACAAATTGACGAATACCTGGACGATACTTTTATGTTGTTCAGCAGTTACGGCATTAACGCACAGGATTTGCAGAAATGGCGTAAATCAGGCAATCGGCTTTTTCGCTGTTTTGTCAACGCGAGCAGAGCTAATCCGTTAGCCTCTCCGGTTAAAACTATTACAAACAATTAGGTGGATTATGTCTGAAAAACCTTTAACTAAAACTGATTATTTGATGCGTTTACGACGCTGTCAGTCTATTGACACTCTTGAACGTGTCATTGAAAAAAATAAATACGAGCTTTCTGATAATGAACTGACGGTATTTTATTCAGCGGCCGATCATCGTCTGGCAGAACTGACAATGAATAAGCTGTATGACAAAATCCCCTCTTCTGTATGGAAATTTGTTCGTTGAAAACAGGCGCTATTTTCTTTCTGAGGTCGTGCATCATCTTCTGAAGTTAATCCTCCTTTATCGTAAACCTGTGGATAGCGATTCCCGGCCAGCGCGGGCGAGTCTTATCGCCCTGGGATAGATATTCTTCGTCCCTTATTGTCGAACCGCGTCGACCATCATTCGTATCCCGCAACTGTTATGCTTTTTCATAGCATAACTGTTACTTTTTTCGTACAAAACGGTCACTTAAAATGGGGAAATCCCCCGTTTTACGCTGAATTTATAAAGGCTGAAGATGACTGAAATACAACGTCTGCTCACCGAAACCATCGATGATCTCAACGCGCGCGAAAAGCGCGACAACAAGCCGCGCTTTAGCATTAGTTTTATCCGTAAACATCCTGGGCTGTTTGTCGCCATGTATGCGGCGTGGCTGGCGACGCTGATAGTGATGCTGCAATCTGAGACGCTTATCGGCTCGGTCTGGCTGCTGGTGATCCTGTTTGTGGTTTTTAACGCCTTCTTCTTTTTCGACGTTAACCCGCGCTACCGCTATGAAGATATCGATGTGCTCGATTTTCGCGTGTGCTACAACGGCGAGTGGTACAACACCCGCCATGTTCCGGGCCAGTTGATTGACAACATTCTTCACTCCCCTGCCGTCGAGGCGCAGCAGAAAGAGAAGCTGCAAAAAATGATCGCCACCAAAGGCGACCTCTCTTTCTACGATGTTTTTACCCTTGCTCGCGCCAGCGCATAAATAAACGTGCCGCCGATTCGCTATCGGCGGCAGAAAGTGTCCTGCATTATTAGCGTCTCTTTTTACGTCCCTGTACGGCTTTAAAGCGTGGATTGGATTTACAAATCACGTAAAGCCGCCCTTTGCGCTTCACTATCTGGCAATCCGGATGACGCTGTTTCGCACTGCGTAGTGAGTTGAGTACCTGCATGGTTAACCCCTTTTCACATCAATAAAACGCCCAAAACGCTGGCGGAAGCGCGCCGTACTGCCCTCGCTGGAGAAGTTTTTCTGCTTACCGGTATAAAACGGATGCGATTTGGAAGAGACGTCGATAGTCACGTACGGCCACGTCTGCCCATCCAGTTCGATCTCACGATCGGTCTTAATGGTTGAACCTACTTTAAAGAACTCATTGGCGCTGGTGTCGTGAAAAACGACGGTGCGGTAGTGCGGGTGGATATCAGGTTTCATCTGCTGCTCGCTATGTTTTGTTATAACATAACAATAAGCTTATCTGAGCCCGAGAAGAAATACAACGATCTCCTTATCGCCAGTTTTTGCGCGCCTGATTTTACTAAATAAAATCCATGCCACGCGCAGGCTATAACACTATTATTAATCCATTATGCATTTCCTGGTCGTTAGCTTTTACGCCGAGGCTGCCTGACGTTTCAAAAGGAAAAAGGGCATGACAACCCGACACCTGATTAACCTGATCACCTGCGTACTGATCGTTGCAGTGCTTGTGCCCGTTTGTCTTAGTATATGGCTGGCCCATCGTAATGCGCAGGAGAAGTTTTATGACGACATGGACAGCTTCTCCTCCCGGGTCTTGATCCGGACTAACAAGGTGATCAATGAAGCAAAGTCTGCTCTGCAGCAGATGGAGCAGTTCAAGGGCCCCGTATGCGGCCAGGAACATACCCTCGCGATGCGCCGCCTCTCTTTCACGTTCCGCAATGTGCAGGAGGTGATCTACGTTGATAATCTCAGGCCCCTCTGCTCATCGCTGGAGAACAATAGCCACACCTCGCCCTTTCCACCCGCGCTGCGGGTAACGTCAGACGGCTATCGGGCCTGGGTAACCAGCCTGAATGATATCGGCCTTAAACGTCATATGGCCGCCATAGGGACGCATAACTACATTGTTATGCTCGATCCCGCCTCCTTTATTGACGTCATCCCCTTCGGCTCATGGCCGATCGACGTTGCGCTGGTGGGGCTACAGCGTAATATCGTTTTTTCCAGCAGCAGCCCGCTTCAGACGGCGGTGCTCAGACAGCTTCAGCATGAGGATCTCACCCATCTGCAATATAACGGCGCCGTCTACAACATCCGTAAGGTGCCCGATCTTGGCTTTGCCATCGTCACCTGGGCATCCCTGCGACCGTTAAAAGAGAGCTGGCACCACCAGCTCTATTTCTGGCTCCCCTTCGGGATCCTGTTCAGTCTGGTCACCGCATGGTTTGTATTGCGGATCATCAGACGCCTGCAATCTCCCCGCCATCGTCTGCTGGATGCCATTAACGGCCGCGAGTTCCAGGTGCATTTCCAGCCGATCGTGGCCCTGGACAGCGGCAGGATCGTGGGCGCAGAGGCGCTTGCCCGCTGGCCGCAGCAGGATGGCAGCTACCTTTCACCCGAAATTTTCGTGACCCTGGCCGAGCAGACGGGGCTAACGTCACGCCTGACCGCGCTGATTGTAGAGAAGGTGTTTGAGGATCTGGGCGAGTGGCTGCGCCAGCACCCGGATATGCATGTTTCTGTCAACCTGGCCCCGGCCGATCTGGTCTCCAGCGCGTTGCCTCCGCTATTGGTCCGTCTCCTGAACCAGTGGCAAATTCCCGCCGCGCAGATTGCGCTGGAACTCACCGAACGGGGCTTCGCCGACCCGCTCGTCAGCGCGCCGGCAATAGCCGGTTTCAGACGTGCCGGCCATGCGATCTATATCGATGATTTCGGCACCGGCTATTCCAGCCTGAGTTACCTGCAGGATCTGGACGTCGATACCCTGAAAATAGACAAATCTTTTGTCGATGCGCTGGAGTACAAAAATGTCACCCCACATATTATCGAGATGGCAAAATCACTGAAGCTGACGATGGTGGCCGAGGGCATTGAAACCGAAGGCCAGCTCGACTGGCTGCGCCGCCACGGCGTGGAGTACGGGCAGGGATGGCTCTACAGTAAGGCGCTGCCAAAGGAGGCCTTTATTCTCTGGGCCGAGAACAATCTCGAACCCGAATAACGCAGAGGCGGCTACGTACTGTAAGCCGCCTCTGACCATAAAGTATAAGTCTGCCGTCAGCTCACCTATTTTTGCCGCGCAATATGGCCGTGACTGCAGAAGGTGCCTGTGCCAGCGGGCTTCTGACGAAACCACGGCAGGCAGAGCTGGATCAGAGGGCCAATGCTCAGGGCGTAAAGCACGGTGCCGACCCCAAGATTGCCACCCAGCGCCCAGCCGGTGAGCAGGACGGAAACCTCAATGGCGGTGCGCACGCTGCGCACGGACCAGCCGGTGCGGGCGTTAATCCCGGTCATCAGCCCGTCGCGCGGTCCGGCGCCAAAACCGGCACCGATATACATCCCGGTCGCCAGGGCGTTAACGATCACCGCGCTTACCAGCAGAACGCTGCGAACCACCAGCGAATCGATATCCGGGATCAGGGCCAGCGAGGCATCGGCAGCAAGGCCAATAACGATCACATTGCTGATGGTGCCAAGCCCCGGGCGCTGGCGCAGCGGGATCCACGCCAGCAGCACCGCGACACCGGTGAGGATGATAATGGTGCCAATATCCATCTCCAGCAGCTTCGCGACTCCAAGGTGGAATACGTTCCAGGGGTCCGCCCCCAGACCGGCACGCACAAACATGGCGGTAGAGAGGCCATACAGGCTCAATCCCACGTACAGCTGAAGTAATCGACGAAACATATTTTTTCTCCGGTGTTATCTGCTTTCATCATTACCGGAAATGGCCCTATGATTAATGTCCAGTTTTAAAATAGTGGACTGCATATGTCATCCCGTCGTTCCGGAACATACTCTTTACTGCGCATGCTGGGCAACTGGCAGCAGGACAACGCCCGCATCCCCCGCTGGCGACAGCTGGCCGATGCGCTGCGCCTGCTGATCCTTGATGGCCGGCTGGCGCTGGATACCCGCCTACCTGGCGAGCGCGAGCTGGCCGCCGCCCTGACCCTGAGCCGGACCACCGTCAGCAGCGCCCTCGCCCATCTACGTGAAGAGGGCTATCTCGAAAGCCGCCAGGGGAGCGGCTCGCGGGTGGTGCTGCCCGATACCCGGTCGATTCCTACCCGCGCGGCCGCCAGCGCGGCGCGGGATCTCTCCACCGCCGCGCTGAGCGCCGGGCCGGAGATCCATCAGGCTTACACCCAAGCCCTCACCGTTCTTCCCGAGCATTTAAGCAAAACCGGCTACGACCAGCTGGGACTGCTGACGCTTCGTGAAACCATCGCATCAGGTTACACGGCGCGCGGATTGCCCACCCGGGCGGAGGAGATCATGGTGGTGAATGGCGCGGTCAGCGCTCTGGCGCTGGTGCTGCGCATGCTTACCGGCCCGGGGGACAGGGTGGTGGTTGATCACCCCACCTATCCGCTGGCCATTGCGGCGATCCAGGGCGCCTCCTGCCGTCCGGTAGGCGTCTCGCTGCCGCAGCACGGCTGGGATGTGGACGGTTTCGCCGCCACTCTGGCTCAGACCGCCCCCCGGCTGGCCTGGCTGATGCCCGATTTTCATAATCCGACCGGACGCTGCATGGATGCCGCCACCCGTGAAGCCATTGCCACCATTGCCGCCCGGATGCGCACCACTCTGGTGGTGGACGAGACTATGGTCGATCTCTGGTTCGACGCCCCGCCGCCGCCGCCGCTGGCCGCCTTCGATCGCCACGACAACGTCATTACCCTGGGCTCGGCGGGAAAAAGTTTCTGGGGTGGCCTGCGCCTCGGCTGGATCCGCGCGTCGGCACGGACTATCGCCTCTCTTGCACAGACGCGAGATACGCTCGATCTCGGCACCCCCCTGCTGGAACAGCTCGCTACCCGGTGGCTTATTACTCATAGCGACACCTTCTTACCGGCCCGCCGGGCGATGCTCAACGCGCGCCGGCATCACTGCGGCGATTTACTGCGGGAACATTTTCCCCAGTGGCGCTTCCAGGAGCCGCAGGGCGGGCTCTCCTTCTGGGTAGAGTTGCCGGAGAGGCTGGCGACGCCGCTGGCGACCCGCGCCGAAGCCATTGATATCCACCTGGGCACCGGGACGCGCTTTGGATTGTCCGGCGCTTTCGAACGCTATCTGCGAATGCCCTTTGCCCTGGCACCCGAAGAGATGGAAAACGCCCTGCTGCGTATTAAACCGCTGTGGCTGGCCCTTAATAAAGGTGGCTTGCAAATAAAAAGAAATGTGGTGTAGCGGCAAATAGGATAAATAGCAAATGCCGGGAATAGATTTTTTGCACAGAGCGATCGGGCGCACAAATAATAATGGTGATTAACAGAAATAAAAACGTCTGGCGGTATCGGATACTGCCAGACGTTTTCAGAGCGGGAGTTTTAATGCTGAGGAGGGATAGGGAAACCTTTTAGCGAAATAACAAAACTATCGCCTTCTTTCTTTATTTTTGCCCCGGTATCACACCAGTCAGAGGCAATACGAAAGAACTCATCGCTGCCAACATTCCAGCCAAGGCGGACATGTTTGACGCAGCCGGAGCGCAGCAGCGCGCAGGCTTCCCGGTAATCACCAGCGGTTGATTGTGGATGAAGTTTCATTTTTTCTTCTTCAGAAGTTTGCGTAGCGCTTTGATTTCTTTAGGAGTAAATGGAGAGTTGCTCTCTTCTTCCGTATGCTGATTATCGATATCTTCCTCTGTTACTCCCGCCTCTTCTGCTGCTTCGAACGCCAGTAACAGCAGTTTTTCTGTGGTAACACTGAGATTCTCATTATTTGCTTCGGCATAATGACGAAGCCGCTCTTTCAGGGTCTCATCAATTTTTACATTCAGAACTGCAGTGGTCATGCGCTGGCGTCCTCTTGTCATATTTTCTTAATGTAATACACGAAGTTATCATTATTATCCAGATATATATTATCTGCTTATCATTCTTAAAAATCGTAGCACTACCCTGCCCGCTATTTATGACAAAATAATGACAATTAGATGTCAGTCGAATGACATATTTAATTTTCATAGATGACGCTTTTATTAACCCCTATAAATGCACGGTTAAAATGCGCGGTGAAAATTCTGGCTCAGTATTGAAAAGATTGATAAATAGCAGAGTAATGCGTTGAGCAAATGAAGTTTTGACAAGCGATACGTCAGAAGGTGACTAAGCAGGAAGTGACGGGATGGGCATCATGCAATCGCAGAAATGGGTGGGGGCCCTGCCAGCTACATCCCGGCACACACGTCATCTGCCCTGGCTGCTTCCTTCCGGACCTGACCTGGTGAACAGAGTAGCGTTGCGGGAGAACCAACAGAGCCCCCATTGAGAGCGTTGATAACCAACGCGCTGGCGCATTATCCCTGCACGGGATCGCAATTGCAAGTTAACTGCGACCGGATGATGGTTTATTGCGCAGCACCGCCTGCGATTGCGGTATTATCACTCATTATTGAGGTATGCAGGCAGGACTATTCATGGAACAAAATGATGGCTTTCCCCAGCGGGTGTGGCAAATCGTGGCCTCGATCCCCGAAGGAAGAGTGACAACCTACGGCGAGGTGGCGCGTCTGGCAGGATCGCCCCGGGCGGCCCGGCAGGTTGGCGGGGTATTAAAAAGACTCCCGGAAGGCAGTACCCTACCCTGGCACCGGGTAGTGAATCGCCACGGCACTATCTCCCTCACAGGGCCGGATCTGCAACGTCAACGTCAGGCGCTGCTGGCAGAAGGGGTGCAGGTATCAGGGGAAGGAAAAATTAAGCTGCAGGAGTACCGCTGGGAATATTAACCCTCTCCCGGACGGGAGAGGGTTTTATCAGTTAATACTGGGTTGGAGCAGGTACGGCAGAAGATGGCGTCACCTGAGTCGGTGAGGTGGAAGGAACGGTAGTTGTCGCTCCGCCATTTTGCTGTAACGGCACGGCCATCTGCTGTACTGGCACCAGCACCAGATCGGATTTGGTACCGCCCTGGTTAATGACCGGTTTCACCGTATCGGTGACAAAGACCAGCTTATCGTTAACCGTAATGGCTGCACTCAGCAGGATGCGTGCATTAGGCTGAATGTCCGACGGGTTGAAGGGCAGGACGAAGCTGAACGGTGCCTGTTTACCTTCTGTACGCACTACTTTCTGCGCCAGCACTTTAGACGGCGCGTCCGCCATTGAGGCGTCGGACAGGGTCACGGTCAGTACCGCATCAGGTGGCAGGGCCACTTTCTGACGGATCCAGACTGTACCGGTTACATTCGGCTGCTGAATAGTAGCCTGCGTCGCTGCAATAGAAGTATTTGGATTTGGCGCTGGCGTCTGGATGTCTGCGCTTTTATCTGCACAGGCACTCAGGGCAACCGCTACCGCTAAACCACTTAACGCGTGCACGAGTTTCATTGAGTTCTCCTTATCTTCAATGCACCAGCGGGATCGATACCGCCAGAGGAGTGGTTAAACAAAGCTAACGAGAACAAGTGTGGCACACATCACTTATTTTTGCCTGGAATCGCCCTTTTATTCAGACCATTGCACCCATCGGACCAGTTGCATTTCTGCGTTATACTCTGCCTATCTTTCGCCACGGCGTATTTATTGAGGACGACTATGAGTCAGGCACTAAGCAATCTGCTGTCATTACTTAACCTGGAAAAAATTGAGGAAGGACTCTTTCGGGGACAGAGCGAAGATCTGGGATTGCGCCAGGTCTTTGGCGGCCAGGTTGTGGGGCAGGCGCTCTATGCGGCCAAAGAGACCGTACCGGCAGACCGGCTGGTGCACTCCTTCCACAGCTACTTTTTGCGCCCGGGCGACAGCCAGAAACCTATCGTTTATGACGTGGAGGTGCTGCGCGATGGCAACAGCTTCAGCGCCCGCCGCGTGGCCGCCGTGCAGAACGGTAAACCCATTTTCTATATGACCGCCTCTTTCCAGGCGCCGGAGCCGGGCTACGAGCATCAGAAAACCATGCCCCCTGCCCCCGCGCCGGACGGACTGCAATCAGAGACCGAGATCGCCCGCGCGCTGGCGCATCTGCTGCCGCCTCAGGTTAAAGAGAAGTTTCTCTGCGATAAACCGCTGGAGATCCGCCCGGTTGAGTTCCATAACCCGATGAAAGGCCATACCGCCGAGCCGGCTCGCCAGGTCTGGATCCGCGCCAACGGGACGGTGCCGGAAGATTTCCGCGTTCATCAGTATCTGCTGGGCTATGCTTCTGATTTCAATTTCCTGCCGGTTGCCCTACAGCCGCACGGCGTGGGCTTCCTGGAAAAAGGGATGCAGGTGGCGACTATCGATCACTCCATGTGGTTCCACCGCCCGTTCAATATGAACGAGTGGCTGCTCTATAGCGTGGAGAGTACTTCCGCCTCCAGTGCACGCGGTTTTGTGCGCGGAGAGTTTTACACCCAGGATGGGGTGCTGGTGGCATCGACCGTACAGGAAGGGGTCATGCGTAATCGGGGATGATGGTATGAGCGGTCTGGTGCCCTCATCCCGGCCCTCTCCCACGGGAGAGGGGGCAAACACAAAAACGGCAACCTCTGGTTGCCGTTTGCTTTTTCTTAAGCGTTGTAGGCGTTTTCGCCGTGGCTGTTGACGTCCAGCCCTTCGCGCTCCTGCTCTTCCGGTACGCGCAGCCCGACGGTCATATCCGCCAGCTTGTAACCGATAAAGGCTACCACGCCAGACCAGACCACGGTGATGGCGATGCTCTCCAGCTGCACCAGCACCTGATGGGTCATGGTGACGCCTTCGGCATAGCCCACCCCACCCAGCGAAGTGGCGGCGAAGATCCCGGTCATGATACAGCCTACGATACCGCAGACGCCGTGCACGCCGAACACATCGCAAGGGTCATCCACGCGCAGAATGCGTTTCAGCGCCGTTACGCCCCACAGCCCCGCCAGACCGGCAACGATACCAACGATCAGCGCGCCGCCGACGCCCACATAACCACAGGCAGGGGTGATGCCGACCAGCCCGGCGATAGCACCGGAACAGGCGCCCAGCAGAGAAGGTTTACCGCGAACCGCCCACTCACCAAAGACCCAGGAGAGGATCGCGCCCGCAGTGGCGACCACGGTATTCACAAAGGCCAGGGCCGCGATTTCGTTAGCCGCGCTGGCAGAGCCGGCGTTAAAGCCAAACCAGCCGAAATAGAGGATGGCGGTGCCGGTGAAGACCATCGGCAGGTTATGCGGTTTGAACGCCTCTTTGCCAAAGCCGACGCGTTTGCCAATCAGGTAGGCGCCCACCAGGCCCGCGACTGCGGCGTTGATATGCACCACGGTACCGCCGGCAAAATCCAGCGCGCCGTGAGAAGCCAGCAGGCCGCCACCCCAGACCATATGCGCCACCGGCACATAAGAGAGGGTCAGCCAGACCACTACGAAAATCAGTACCGCAGAGAAGCGAATACGCTCTGCCAGCGCCCCCACAATCAGCCCGACGGTAATGCAGGCAAACGAGCCCTGGAAAGCGACGTGGATATACTGATAGAAGCTGCCCATCACCGCGGTTAATTCAATATTTTTCAGCATCGCCCAGTTAAAGCTGCCGAAGAAAGCGTTGCCCTCGCCAAAGGCCAGGGAGTAGCCGTATACCACCCAAAGCACGCAGACCAGCGCAAAGGTGACCGCCACCTGGGTAAGCATGGAGAGGACGTTTTTACCGCGGATCAGGCCGCCGTAAAAGAGCGCGATCCCCGGTATGGTCATAAAGAGCACCAGCGCGGTGCAGATCATCATAAAGGCGTTGTCGGCTTTGTCTGCCACCGCAGGGGCAGCCAGTGCCAGCCCCGGCAGCAGTGCCAGAGATCCCAGACCAGCCATAAGCATTATTTTCTTCATTTTCTCGATCCCTATCACTGTGTGCATGCTGTGTTACAGTGCCGCTTCGTCGGCTTCGCCCGTACGAATACGAATCACGCGTTGCAGTTCGGCAACGAAAATTTTGCCGTCGCCAATTTTGCCGGTGTAGGCCGCCTTGCTGATAATATCGATCACCTCTTCGAGCTGATCGTCAGCGATAGCCACGTCAATTTTCACTTTGGGCAGGAAGTTGACGCTATATTCCGCACCGCGGTAGAGCTCTGCATGGCCTTTCTGACGCCCAAAGCCCTTCACTTCGGTGACGGTCAGCCCCTGAATACCAATTGAAGACAGCGCCTCGCGGACGTCTTCGAGTTTGAACGGTTTGATTACCACGGTAACCAGCTTCATATATCCCTCCAGTCAGAATTCGGTAGTGGCTGCAGCTAACGCTAAAAGACATTGCAAGCCCTGTGCCAGAAATCTGAAACTTATAAAAATGCGCAGAGAAGGCGCGTTATCAGGGAAAGGCGAGGAAAGAAGAAGCGTGGCGGTAGGAAGAGAATGGCCCGATCAAAAAAAACGCACCATGAGGGTGCATGATGCGTTTCCTGGTTGCACCAGCAGTTTAACCTGCCAGTGCAATGCCTGTTTTTGGTGCATCAGGCTCTGAGCGTCTCCTCGCGGCTGCTCGCCGCCAGCTCTTCGCCGGCCAGCTGCAGCTGATACATCTGCCAGTAACGCCCTTTCGCCTCAAGCAGTTGCTGGTGGGTACCGCGCTCGACCGCCTGCCCGCGATGCAGCACCAGAATGGTGTCCGCTTCAACAATGGTGGAGAGACGGTGGGCGATCACCAGCGAG
>DKMV01000166.1:6784-6928 GCA_002469605.1 Leclercia sp. UBA7405 | reverse complement strand
GATCAGCACCGAGCCGGGTCCGCACTTTGGTCTGGGCCTCGAAGCCTATGCCACCTGGACCTCGCCAATTCGTAAATATGGCGACATGGTAAACCACCGTCTGCTGAAAGCGATTGTGAAAGGCGAAACCATTGCCCGTCCGCA
>DKMV01000166.1:456-6617 GCA_002469605.1 Leclercia sp. UBA7405 | reverse complement strand
TGGCGATATGATCAACCATCGCCTGCTGAAAGCGATTATCAAGAACGAAACCATTGCCCGTCCGCAGGACGAAGCCACTGTCCAGATGGCGGAGCGTCGTCGTCTGAACCGTATGGCGGAGCGCGATGTGGGCGACTGGCTGTATGCCCGTTTCCTGCAGAATAAAGCCGGCACCGATACGCGCTTCGCGGCGGAGATCATCGATGTCAGCCGCGGCGGCATGCGCGTGCGCCTGGTGGACAACGGCGCCGTGGCCTTTATTCCGGCTCCGTTCCTGCATGCGGTACGCGATGAGCTGACCTGTAGCCAGGAAAATGGCACCGTGCAGATCAAAGGTGAAACGATTTATAAAGTCACCGAAGTGATCGACGTCACCATTGCAGAAGTGCGTATGGAAACCCGCAGTATTATTGCCCGCCCTGTCGCCTGACGACCTGGTACCCTGCCGGCGCTTTATACACAAGCGCCGGCATTTTTAACCCCGCCCTAAACCTCGTATTCATCACTTTTCCTTGATATTTTCCCGCACAAAAACACAAAAGCGATCACTATTATCTATAGTCTTTAAGTAGGTTTGGTATTCGTAAAGCTGAATTTTCATTCACCTCTATCCTTTTACGATAATCTCGCTCTACTATAAGAAAACAGGGAAAAAACAATAAGTTCACCTCGGTAACACCCTTGTCATTTCGTGGCGTAACCGACTGGAAATGCGCACCGTGAGCGCGATTAAGCGGGTCCTGGGAGAGAACATGATTGACGATCTGGAGCATAACTCGCTATTTCGCTACATGGGTACGCACAGCCCCTGGTGGCGTCTGACGGCGGACAGCAATGCGCTCCATCTGGCTGCCAGCGAAAGCGCCGATATCACCCAGGTGGTGGCGCTCACCGACGAACAGGCAGACAGCATTCGTGAAATGACGGTTATCACGTCGAGCATCACTATGACCCTCTCCCTCTATGGCACGGAGGTGCCGGTGCATCTGGTGGGGCGTAAAATCAGCAAAAAAGAGTGGGCCGGTACCGCCTCTGCCTGGAACGACACCCCTTCTGTTGCGCGGGATCTGGCCCAGGGGCTCTCTTTTGCCGAACAGGTGGTCTCGGAAGCCAACTCCGTTATTGTGATCCTCGACCGGCATGGCAATATCCAGCGCTTCAATCGCCTGAGCGAAGAGTACACCGGCATGAAGGAGCAGGAGGTCATTGGCCAGAACGTATTCAAACTCTTTATGAGCCGCAGCGAGGCTGCCGCTTCGAAACGCAATATCAGCGGTTTTTTTCTGAATGGCAGTTCGTATGAAGTTGAACGCTGGATCAAAACCCGCAAAGGCCAGCGCCTGTTCCTCTTTCGCAATAAATTTGTCCATAGTGGCAGCGGTAAAAATGAAATTTTTCTTATCTGTTCCGGCACGGATATCACCGAGGAGCGCCGGGCACAGGAGCGGCTGCGCGTGCTGGCGAATACGGATACCATCACCGGCCTGCCTAACCGTAACGCTATCCATGACATGATCAGCGACGCGATTGCCGCGCGCGGCGAGACCCAGGTTGGGGTGGTTTATCTCTACCTCGACAACTTTAAAAAGGTCAACGATGCCTACGGGCATATGTTTGGCGATCAGCTGCTGCAGGCGGTGGCGCTGGCGATTTTAAGCTGTCTGGAAGAGGGTCAGGTGCTTGCCAGGCTCGGTGGTGACGAGTTTATCGTGCTGGCGACCAACACCTCCCAGAGCTCGCTGGAGGCGATGGCCTCCCGTATCCTGACCCGTCTGCGCCAGCCATTCCGTATCGGGCTAATTGAAGTCTACTCCGGCTGCTCGCTGGGCATCTCCCTGGTGCCCCAGCACGGCACCGACCGGGAGAGCGTGATCCGCAATGCCGATACCGCCATGTATACCGCTAAAGAGGGCGGACGCGGCAAATTCTGCGTCTTCTCGCCGGAGATGAACCAGCGGGTTTTCGAATATCTGTGGCTGGACACCAACCTGCGCAAGGCGCTGGATAACGACCAGCTGCTGATTCACTATCAGCCCAAAATTACCTGGCGCGGGGAAGTGCGCAGCCTGGAGGCGCTGGTGCGCTGGCAATCGCCGGAGCGCGGGCTGATCCCGCCGCTGGAGTTCATCTCTTACGCCGAAGAGTCCGGCCTGATTGTGCCGCTCGGCCGCTGGGTAATGCTTGACGTGGTACGTCAGGTTGCTAAGTGGCGAGATAAGGGAATTAACCTGCGGGTGGCGGTGAACGTTTCAGCGCGTCAGCTGGCGGATCAAACTATTTTCAGCGACCTGAAACAGGCCCTGAAAGATCTCAACTTTGAATATTGCCCTATTGACGTTGAGCTGACCGAAAGCTGCCTGATAGAGAACGAAGAGCTGGCCCTGTCCGTGATCCAGCAGTTCAGCCAGCTTGGTTCACAAATTCATCTGGACGATTTCGGCACCGGCTATTCATCCCTTAGCCAGCTGGCGCGCTTTCCTATCGACGCCATTAAGCTCGATCAGGCCTTTGTCAGGGATATTCATAAGCAGTCGGTTTCCCAGTCGCTGGTGCGCGCCATTGTGGCGGTGGCGCAGGCGCTGAATCTGCAGGTCATTGCCGAAGGGGTGGAGAGCGCGAAAGAAGACGCCTTTCTGACCAAGAATGGCGTCAATGAACGACAGGGATTTCATTTTGCTAAACCTATGCCCGCTGCGGCTTTCGAGCGTTGGTTTAAACGCTACCAGTCACGTAACAGCCGCTAGCTGGCTTTACGCAAACCGGAGGCGGTGTGGCGGTTTTGTAACTGCACCAGCCTCTCCATATAGGCAATGTCCTTCGGCTGCAGGCAGAAGGCGGCATCTACCCAGTCTTCCGTAATATCCATCAGCTCACTTCGTGGCAACTGCAGAACACGCTGGCGGGCCCGCAGCATCGCCCTTACACCGTTCATTTTAGGCTGGAGAGTGTCGATAAAGGTGCGGGTGGCAACATAGCCCTGCCCCGGCTCGAACAGGAGATCCACCAGCCCCTGCTGCTGGTACCACTCCGCCGTATGCGACTCCCCCTTATAGATCAGCTCTTCCGCCAGTTTCATCCCCGAACGGCGCGATACCAGCGAATAGCCCCCCATACCCGGAAAGAGATTGAAGGCAATTTCCGGAAACCCTAAACGCGCGTCCCGCTGGGCCAGTAAAAAGTGGTGCGCCAGCGCGGCTTCAAAGCCGCCGCCAAGGGCACTTCCCTCTACCATTGATAGCGAAATCGCACCGGTATCAAACCCGCGGGAAGCCGCATGTACGCAGTCAACGCAGGCGCGGGCATAGGCGCGCAGCGCTTCCCGCCGTCCGTTCTGAATACACTCCACAAAGAAGCCCAAATCTCCGCCGGCGTTATACATATCCGGCACCAGCGATCCCGTTACCCAAAAATCGACGGTAAAGCCCGACTGCCGTACCAGCCAGGAGAGGTTCATGATCTCCTCAATCAATGCATGGTTGAAACAGGGGCGCGGCTGGGCGCGCAACATCATCCAGACGGTGCGTCTCTCCTCTTCGTAATATGCTGCCAGCTGGGTGAAACGTTCAGAATCGGTGAAGAGTTTACAGGTTGCCTGATTATTAATGGTCATCGTCTATTTCCTCTTAGAAAGATGCGCATTGCGCGCAGATTTAGACTAATCCACCACCAAACTCCGGCTAATGTTAATGGCTAAAAATATCACTATCATTTATATGATTTACGCAGAACACGTTTTCCCCTTCTCTTTTGCTCCCATTTTTTGCATCATTGAATTTATTAAATTTTCATTAATGGTGGGATTATGTCTGATATCAACGCTCTGCTGGTGGCGCAACGAATTGAGACCGTGCTGGATATCCTGGTGGCGGGTGATTATCACTCCGCTATTCGTAATCTCGAGATTTTAAAAGCCGAATTACTGAATCAGGCCGGGGACGATACGTCCTCCTCTCCTGCCCAGCCTAAAGCGCCGTGGGAAGTTTAAGGTTAATTTTCCTTATATACCGTCCGCGCTGGACTACATCAGTTTTCAACCAACGGCCTTTGCCGTTTTGATATGGATGCTATGAATTCCCGACAACAAATTATTCTCCAGATGGTGATCGATAAGGGGCGCGTCAGCGTAGTTGAGCTGGCTAAAACGACCGGCGTGTCCGAAGTCACCATTCGTCAGGATCTCAATCTGCTCGAAAGAATGAGTTATCTGCGCCGCGCCCATGGCTACGCTGTCCCGCTGGACAGCGAAGATGTGGAAACGCGGATGATGAACAACTATCCCCTGAAGCGGGAGCTGGCCGAATTCGCCGCCTCGCTGGTCAATCCTGGCGAAACGGTCTTTATCGAGAACGGCAGTAGCAATGCCCTGCTTGCCCGTACCCTGGCCGAGCAGAAAGAGGTCACCATCGTGACGGTCAGCAGCTATATCGCCCATCTTTTAAAAGAAACGCGCTGTGAAGTGATCTTACTGGGCGGTATTTATCAGAAAAAAAGCGAAAGCATGGTTGGCCCGCTGACGCGCCAGTATGTGCAGCAGGTCCATTTCAGCAAAGCCTTTATCGGTATTGACGGCTGGCAACCTGATACCGGCTTTACCGGGCGGGATATGATGCGCTCGGACGTGGTAAATGCGGTCCTGCAGAAAGAGTGCGAGGCCATTGTATTAACCGACAGCAGTAAATTTGGTGCCGTTCATCCATATACCATGGGACCCATTTCTCGTTTTAATCGACTGATCACCGATAATGGCCTGAAGCCCGAGCACCAGCAGCGGCTGGAAAAAGACGGCCTGCTTGTCGATATTATCAAAAAGCCTGTTTAATCCCCTTTCCAGATGCCCGTGCAAACGGGCAATTCTCTCCGGCCCGCTGTCTGAGATTTTTCTTATCCCGGCTTTAAGACTATTTACCTGTATCAACAATGATTAGGACGTAAAATTATTGTTAGCGATATAACAGGAAGTGACTATCACGTACGTGAATTCGTAACACCTGCGCGACAAGGTTTCGTGGAGCACAGCATCAAAGTATTCTGATGAACTATACTTTGAATGAACTGAGTTCCATGGATCAATAATTCAGGAGAAAGTATTATGTCTTTACTTACCAGTAAAAAATTAACTGCCGCTGTTGTGGCTGTCACTCTGGCAATGTCTCTTAGTGCATGTTCAAACTGGTCCAAACGCGATCGTAATACCGCAATTGGCGCAGGTGCTGGTGCTATCGGTGGTTCCGTCTTAACAGATGGTAGCACCCTGGGGACCTTAGGTGGTGCCGCAGTAGGTGGTATTATCGGCCATCAGGTCGATTAATCAGCGTTAATAGTATTACTCAGTTAATTAAAAGCCACGGCAATTGCCGTGGCTTATCTTTTTAACCGCCAGCCAATTTTACTTTCATGCCTTTGGCTTCCAGTAATGATTTTATCAGGTCACGTTTATCGCCCTGAATTTCAATTACGCCCTCTTTTACTGCCCCGCCGCAACCGCATTTTTTCTTTAACTCAGCGGCTAATTGCGCCAGGGTCGCGTCGTCGGCATCAATACCGGTGATCAAACAGACCCCTTTCCCTTTTCGCCCGCTGGTCTGGCGTTGAATACGTACCACGCCATCGCCCTTCGGGCGCTCCGCTACGGCTTTGGGTTCATCAATGCGTCCGCTCGCGGTGGAGTAGACCAGACGGCTGTTGGTATCGCGCATTATGCCCCCTTATTCAGTGATGCGTTGATAGCCCGGAGCGTTTGCGTCGGATCGGCAGACTGGGTGACCGGGCGTCCAATAACCATATAGTCGACACCCGCCGCCAGCGCCTGCTCTGGCGTCATAATACGCCGCTGATCGCCTGCATCGCTGCCCGCGGGGCGAATACCGGGGGTGACCAGCTTAAAGGCCTGCCCCAGCGCCTGCTTAAAGCGTACCGCTTCCTGAGCGGAACAGACTACGCCATCGAGGCCGCAATCCCGGGTCAGACGCGCCAGACGTTCTGCATGCTCTGCCGGTGACAGTGTCACTCCGAGGTCCAGCAGATCGCTGGCCTCCATGCTGGTCAACACGGTGACGGCAATCAGCAACGGCGCATCTTTGCCAAACGGCAGCAGCGCTTCGCGCGCGGCGGTCATCATGCGTGCCCCACCCGACGCGTGCACGTTGACCATCCAGACGCCA
>DKMV01000166.1:0-332 GCA_002469605.1 Leclercia sp. UBA7405 | reverse complement strand
CGGCGGCGGCAGCGACGGCATGGGCGGTGGTATTAGGGATATCGTGGAATTTCAGATCGAGAAAAACGTCAAATCCACGCTGCTGCAGGTCGCGTACGATTTGCGGCCCAAACAGGGTGAACATCTCTTTGCCAACCTTCAGGCGGCAGTCGCGCGGGTCGATACGATCGACGAAAGCCAGAGCGTTATCACGGTTGTTATAATCCAGAGCGACAACAACAGGGGATGAGGTAACTACGCGGGATGAGGATGAAGCTACAGACGTCATGACCGGGCCTTCTCGTCGATGGGCGCCGCACCGGCGCGGGATAGATAAACGGCGTGCATTCTAC
>DKMV01000051.1:401-6726 GCA_002469605.1 Leclercia sp. UBA7405 | reverse complement strand
GGTTTTCTGCATCAGCTCTACGTCCGGCATCAGCTCTTTCAGCTTCAGGCGGCGCGCCTGGATATCCGCCTGTCCCTGCATCGGGTTTTTATCCCCTTCAAGATGGATATTCGACGAGATGGTGCCCCCGGCCAGGCCAAACTTCAGCGGCTCAAGGCGCAGGTCAGCATTCTTCAGGATGATATGGGTAGAGAGATTGCTGATGGGCAGGCTGCTGCCGTGCTCAATGCGGCGCCCTTTAAAGCGCACGTCCGCATCCATCACGTCCCACTTATCGGTTTCGAAGCGGTCGTTAGGCAGCACTTTCCCCGACGGCGGCGCCTCTTTTCTCACCTTCTGCGGCTTGGTGCCTTTGCCGGAGTCAATGCCAATCAGCGGCCCCAGGTCGGCTAACCGCAGCTGGCGTGATTCCACGTCGCCTTCCAGCTTCGGCCGCGGTTTGCCGGTGCTGTAGGTCAGCGAGCCGTGAATATCGCTGTCGCCGATGCGGCCATTGAAGTTGCGGTAGTCATAGACCGAGGATTTTTCCGTATCGATCTTCGCCACCAGATGACCGTCGGTTTCAAACGGCGGGGTATCCGGCAGCAGCACGCCGGTCAGCTTATAAAGTTCGCCCAGTGAATCCCCGGCAAACTTCAGTTGCAGATCGACACCGCCCATCTTCATCGGGTCATTCACCGTGCCGACAAAGGCCACGCGGGTGTTACCGGAGCGGAAGTCGGCCTGCACCGGGAACGGTGTTCCTTCGCTGCGCAAGGCCAGCATGCCGCCAATTTTACCGGTGCCGCGCAGCGGCTGGTCGTTGTAGCGCCCTTCTGCCTTCAGGCCAAAGACGTAGTCGCCCACCTTGTCTTTTTCGCCTTTATTACCGGTCACTTCGCTAAAGGGCAGCGGTTTGCCCAGCGGATCGACAAAGATCTCGATCTGCGCTTTAGAGACCGCATCGTTTACGTCGATCCGCCCGCGATCGAACAGAATATTGTCGAGGCGGAAAGACCAGGACGAAGGCTGGGCATTGGGATCTTTTTCTTTGTCATCACTGGCGAGATCGAAGGTCCAGTTGTTGGTCTTCTCCGACAGGCGGATCAGGCGGGCATCCGGTTGTTGCAGTTTGATCCACGGCAGATAGACGGTTTTGGTCAGCAGCGCCAGCGGGGCCAGCGTGGCCTCAACGCGGGGCAGATGCACCATGGTCACTTCAGGAATATCCGGCGGGTTGCCGAGAATAATGTCGTTGGCGTGCACGTGCGGCCATGGCACCCAGCTGCGCCAGCCGGTCTCCCCTTTCTGGCGCTCCCACACCACGCCCAGATCGCCGCGAATGGCGAAAGGACGGTTTAACTCCGTTGAGACTTTCTGGTTGATGGTCGGTTTGAGGCGGTTCCAGTCAAACGTCGCAATGATGACGATAGCCACCACGATCAACAACAAGAAGATCCCCAGGATCCAGGTGATAATCTTTGTTGTTCTTGTCATTCCCTACTCCCTTTCAGTAATCACTTGCCTTTCATGAATATAGTCCAGGCAAGCGGAAAGGGGGCGGCTGCGTCCGGTAATAACGCGTAATCCACGCGCTATTATGGGAAACAGCCGGTATTACAAGGTGATGATAACGTTTTCGAGGTTGTTCATGGATACCGGGCGGGAGAGGAAATAGCCCTGCGCGGCGGCGGCCGGGGAGCTCTGCACATCGCGCCACTCTTCGAGGGTTTCAATGCCTTCCACAATGACGCCCTGGCAGTAGCGGTTCATCAGCTGAAGCAGGAGGGTGAAGAGATTGCGCCCTTCCGGGGTCTGACGCAGCATGATAAACAGGTCGCGCGCCACTTTGATGTAGTCATAGCGCACCTCGCTCAGAGCGGAGAAGTTCGCCATGCCGGTGCCAAAGTCATCCAGCCACAGCGGGCCGAATTCACACATCGAGGCGAAGGAGGAGTCCTGGGGCAGGCGCACGTGCTCTACCAGCTCAAAGCGCGTCCAGGGCAGCGTTTCGGTCAGCTTTTGCAGGGTTTCATCCTGGCGTAACGCCAGCAGGGTTGGGCCGTCGACGTTTACCGAGGCCAGGATCTGATGCTGCCGGAAAAAGTCCTGCTTCGACGCCAGCATTAACAGCTGCTCTTCCAGCACGTCCAGGCGCTTGCGCACCGGCACTTCGGCAAAATAGCGGTCCGGCGCGATACGCTGGCCCGGATTAGACGGGTGGGTCACGACGGTCAGGATCTCAATTGCCATCAGGCTGCCATCGGTACGGTAGATGGGCTGGAAGGTGTAATCACGCTCACATTGCAGCCAGTAGCGATGCTCCTGCAAGTTTTCGATACTTGCCTCAGGAATGCTTAGCCGCTGGATATCCTGCTTTAACTTCATTTCAGATGTCCTGTTGAAAAGGGTATGAGCTGTCGCGCCGCGTCAATGAGTTATCGGCGCTGGCAGTGAGAACTTTACGGCTGGTTGCAGGCGAAAATGAAATTCTGATGACAGAAACCAGACAGGAACATGTTCCAGTTCAAAAAAATAATGGAACGACGTTTTAAGATAGTTGACCACCAAACGGTGCCAGCGCAAACTACCCCTAATTTAACCCTTCAGGTTCATGACTATGTCTAAAAAAATTGCCGTGATCGGCGAATGCATGATTGAGCTTTCCCAGAAAGGCGCGGAAGTCAGCCGTGGTTTTGGCGGCGATACGTTGAACACTTCGGTCTATATTGCCCGTCAGGTTTCACCTGATGCGCTCAGGGTGAACTACGTTACCGCACTGGGAACCGATAACTTCAGCCAGCAGATGCTGGATGCCTGGCAGGCTGAGCAGGTTGACACCTCCCTGACCCAGCGCATGGAAAACCGCCTGCCCGGCCTCTACTACATCGAAACCGACAGCACCGGCGAGCGCACCTTCCACTACTGGCGTAACGAGGCGGCCGCCAAATTCTGGCTGGAGAGCGACGAGGCCGCGCGCATCTGCGAAGAGCTGGCGACCTTTGACTACCTCTACCTGAGCGGTATCAGCCTCGCCATCCTGAGCCAGGGCAGCCGCGACAAGCTGCTCTCCCTGCTGCGTGAATGCCGCGCCAACGGCGGCAAGGTGATTTTCGATAACAACTACCGTCCGCGCCTGTGGGCCAGCCGTGAAGAGACGCAGCAGGTCTATTCGCAGATGCTACAGTGCACCGACATCGCCTTTTTAACCCTCGATGACGAAGATGCCCTGTGGGGCGAGAAGCCGGTCGATGAGGTGATTGCCCGTACCCAGGCGGCTGGCGTATCCGAGGTAGTGATCAAGCGCGGGGCCGACTCCTGCCTGGTAGCCATTGCCGGCGAGCCCGTGGTGGACGTGCCGGCCGTGAAGCTTGCGAAAGAGAAAGTGATCGACACCACCGCTGCGGGAGATTCGTTCAGCGCCGGCTATCTAGCCGTTCGCCTGACCGGCGGCACTCCGGAAGCGGCAGCAAAACGCGGCCACCTGACCGCCAGCACCGTGATCCAGTATCGCGGGGCGATCATCCCCCGCGACGCCATGCCTCACTAACGCTCACAAAAGCAAAACGGCAACCATCTGGTTGCCGTTTTTTTTGCCGCGCGGGATTTACTGCGCCTGCGGAATATCCGTCACGTCCTGGCGATCGCCTGAGACAGCCGGCTGCGCGGTCGCTGCGGCGGGCGCCATAATGCTCTCCCACGCCTGCTGCAGCTCTTTCATGTTGTACTCCGGCTCGCCTTTCGGCTGCAGCAGGATCAGGGCCATATCCTGAGAGAGCTGCTGGCGCAGATCCTGGTTCAGCATCTCAACCGTCAGGCCGCTGAGGAAGTCCTGGCGCAGCTTCTGGTACTGCTCCGGCGCGATATCCACCACCTGATTTTGCAGGGAGCGAATACGCTGGCTGATCAGAATATCGGTATCGGTACGGGCGTAGGTCGCAAACAGTTTTTGCAGCTCGAGGTTCTTCTGCGCCACCAGCGCGTTGAACTCCTCTTCCGGCAGGCCGTTCTCGCGAACCTTCGCCAGCTCTTTCGCCACCATCGTCATATTGGTATTTAGCTTGTCACCCGGCGACTCCAGGTTAATGGCGCACTGGGCGCGCTGGAACAGCACCCGGCAATCGAAGCCCAGACCAATATCTTTGACGTTGTTTTTGCTCAGCGTCTGCTGCACGTGCCAGAAGAGCGCCTCGCGGGCCAGATCGGCACGCCAGTAGCGTAACAGCGCGGCGGATTCACGGATGGGCTGCCAGGGCACGTCCCACATAATGGAGAGACGATCCTGGCGCACGCTGTCGGTCATGATGCTGACCGGCTCGGCGCGCAGCGGCGACAGAGTTGGCACCGGCGCCGGGGTATGGCGTTTGCCCTTCAGCTCGCCGAAGGTTTTGCTGATTTGCTCCACCACCGCGCGGCTGTCGACATTGCCCACCACAATCAGGGTCATCGCGTCCGGCGTATACCAGGTCTGATAGAAGGTTTTGAGTTTAGCGATATCCACCGGCTGCTTCAGCGGCTCGGCCGGATCGTGGCCCAGCAGCGCAGAGCCCTTCAGGCGATAACGCCACCAGCCCTCTTTGGTATCCGCAGCACAGGTCGCCACCATATCGCTATTGCTCAGGGCGTAATTGACCGTTTCTGGAGTGATAGCCACCGCACCCGCCGTATCAGAGAGCCAGGTGAGCGCCTCTTTCAGCAAATCGTTACGGTTGTTCGGCAGGCTGAGATTAAACATGGTGTAGTCATAAGAGACCACCGCAGGCGGGAGGGGGCGCTTGGGATCGATGCCCTGCTGCCAGAGAGAACGCACCTGCGTCGCCTGCAGGCTGCCGCTTTGGGTCAGCGCCAGGCGGGGAATAAAGTGGCTGAAGCCCGTCTGCTGGGTGCTCTCGGTAAGAGAGCCGGTATTCACAGAGAGACGGATTTCAACCCGATCGCTGGGGCGCTGGGGGGTGGATAGCACCTGCCACTGAAAACCGTTCGCCAGCGTTCCCTGTTGCCAGGCCGGATCGGGTTGGAGCGCATCAGCCTGCACATAACTGGCTGCTGCCATCATCAGCAAACCGCCGGTTAAAAGTCGAATTTTTGTGCCCTGCATGTGAACCCCTGATCAACATTCCTGATAAAAAGAGTGCCACACGCCCTGGAGCACTCTAAAGACGATGTTCAAAACACGTCGATTAGACCGCGCGTTCGTCGAAACGTCACGGCATGAAGATAAAATTACCCGAAATAAATCTTGTCGAATTATGACAGGTAGAGGGGGCCATTATGCGCAGGAGCCCGCACCCCGACAAGGGATAGCGGGCCAGAGAGAAGATTTTAGGAGGTTAAATCCTGGGTTTTAGCGTCCGGGAGACGATTATTAAGGGTGTCATCGAGCTTTTTATGGTCCAGCTCTTTGACCCACTTCGCCACC
Organism: Leclercia sp. UBA7405; assembly: GCA_002469605.1. GTDB lineage: Bacteria > Pseudomonadota > Gammaproteobacteria > Enterobacterales > Enterobacteriaceae > Enterobacter. Next base: position 1,328 of record DKMV01000051.1, on the reverse strand, counting down.
ACTATCGTGGCCACGCCGTTACCGACCAGGTTAGTGAGGGCGCGCGCTTCGGACATAAAGCGGTCAATCCCCAGGATCAGCGCCAGCCCGGCCACCGGCAGATGGCCCACCGCAGAGATGGTCGCCGCCAGCACGATAAAGCCGCTGCCGGTCACCCCCGCCGCCCCTTTGGAAGAGAGCAGCAACACCACCAGCAGCGTGATTTGATGGAAGATATCCATATGGCTGTTGGTGGCCTGGGCGATAAAGACCGCCGCCATGGTCAGGTAGATGGAGGTGCCATCGAGGTTAAAGGAGTAGCCCGTCGGGATAACCAGCCCCACCACCGATTTACGGCAGCCCAGCTTCTCCATCTTATCGAGCATGCGCGGCAGCGCCGATTCCGAGGAGGAGGTACCCAGCACGATCAGCAGCTCTTCACGGATATAGCGGATGAATTTAAAGATGCTAAAGCCCGTGGCCTTCGCGATGCTGCCCAGCACCACCACCACAAAGAGAATACAGGTGACGTAGAAGCAGACGATAAGCTGGCCGAGCTGCACCAGGGTGCCGACGCCATATTTACCGATGGTAAAGGCCATCGCCCCGAACGCGCCGATGGGCGCCAGGCGCATAATCATATTGATGATGCCGAAGATGACCTGCGAGAAGCTCTCAATCACGTTGAAAATCAGCTGGCCTTTGCTGCCGAGGCGATGCAGGGCAAAGCCAAAGAGCACGGCGAACAGCAGCACCTGCAGAATGTTACCGCTGGCGAAGGCGCCAATCACGCTGCCGGGGATGACATCCAGCAGGAAGGCTACCACCCCCTGGTCTTTAGCCTGGTCGGCATAGACCGCGACCGCCCTGGCATCAAGAGAGGCTGGATCAACGTTCATCCCTGCCCCTGGCTGCACCACGTTCACAATAATCAGGCCGATGATCAGC
>DKMV01000051.1:0-178 GCA_002469605.1 Leclercia sp. UBA7405 | reverse complement strand
AATCAGGCCGATGATCAGCGCAATAGTGCTGACCACTTCGAAATAGAGCAGCGCCACCGCACCGGTGCGGCCAACCGCCTTCATGCTTTCCATACCGGCAATACCCGTAACCACGGTACAGAAGATAACCGGCGCAATAACCATCTTAATCAGCTTAACGAAGGCGTCGCCAAGCGGT
>DKMV01000341.1:572-10185 GCA_002469605.1 Leclercia sp. UBA7405 | reverse complement strand
TTCTCCTCTGGGCATAATTGTGCGCAGGTCACCCTCCGGCCAGCTGACAATGTGCCAGGGCAGGCCGTTGAGATCGCACTGAGCTTTATCCGTTTCGCTCGGTTGGGTAGTTGCATCAGGGTGACTGTGCACGATTGCGGTCACCGCCCCCCAGTCTTCAGAGGCGGCGTAGTCTTCAGGACACAGGACAAAGTTTTCCTCCGGATCTGATGCCAGATTGCGGCAGGGGAAATATCGCTCCACCCTGCTCTTCTGTGCCACCACGCCGCAGCATTCACGAGGATATTCAGCTGCAGCATGCGCCATGATGGCATCAATGGTTTTCTGGCGCATATCAGCTCCTGATCAGAGATGTGCCCGGAAAACCACCAAACGACAGTTCGTTATTTTCTCCGAACCGAAGTTTGCAGGCCGTCAGCGTTCCGTTGCATTCATCCAGAGATGGATCGCTTACCGGGTTGTTGTTTTTATCGAAATAGCGCGTGCCTGCATAGTCGCAACCATCACCGGTACGGTATTTGTTCCGGATGCACCAGGTGCACAGCGAATGGAGCTGGCGCGTAGGTATCATCAGCCCCTGCAGATCCATCGGGCTGGAGAGGGTGAACTCAACGACCTCGTTAGTCTCATTGCTTTTCGCATCAATATAGAAAACCTTCAGCTTTTCCTGGGTCGGATCGGCTGTCGGGTTACCGCCGGTGAAATTTTGTGCATCGAGATATTGTGCCAGCGTGTCGTGAATTGTTACCTTCGCCTGCAACAGATCGTCATAAGCAAGGCACAGCGCTGTTATGGAGCTATCCAGATTGGCGACAGATAGCTTCGGTTGTGCTGAGCTGCCATTGGTGGAAGCTTCAATGCCCTCAATCTGACACGGCCAGGCTGAATATTCCTCCCCCTGCCACCAGATACTTTTAGCTGGTAATTTGGCTTCATCATTACCGGCTGCCAGAATTTCCTGTTCTGTGTGGGGAAGGTTATAGGCGTGAAATCGTAAAATTTCGCTCACACCAAAAGCACTGCCATCCACTTCAAACAATCGAACCTCGCTGCCAGGTTCCAGCTTTTGATAATCAGCATTTAAGCTCATGGTTTGAACGCCTGTTCGAAAGTTGCAGTAACGGTTTCTACCTTTTTGCTTAGGGTCACTCGCTGAAGGCTATCAGCCTCTACGCGCCAGAGAGATAAATCACCTCCGGGCGGTGCGAATGTGAATGACTTGGTTTTATGCCTCCGCAGAAAAGCATAAATTTCCCGGGCCGTGATGGGATCCCCCGTAAATGAGAATGCGTAGTTAAGTACCTCATCATTCAATCCGGTACCGCTAACCTGTTTATATCCATCGCCGAATTGAGCCGTTCTGACAGCATCCTTGCTGCTTAGCGTAGGTTGACTGGCGGCTTGAATCCGCCAGTTGAATTGTTCAATGGCCAAAACTTACCTCTTCTGTTGGTTGGCATTCCAGATAATCCCGCCGGGTCGTATTTCACGGGCTATCCCTTCCTTCACTGAACTATCAATCACTTTCTGATAGGCCTTAGCGATCGCACCACTATTCTGTTGCTGCTTCTGGTCGCCGGTTTGCCCGGTTGTGACTGATACTGGTGCATAAACGCTGACGCCACCCATTGGAGATACCACCGGGCTCCCTCCCCCAACGAGCCCACCCGTTGCATACCCACGCATAAGACGGTAGAGGTTGCCCACTCCGATACGACTTGTTGATTCTTTTGTGAAAACGAATTCTCCGCGATGAACAACACCGGCAGGCTCATACTTGCCGCCATGCCCAGTGTAGCCACCAGTATCATATCCAGTGGGGCGGTAAGACGGGACCGCAAAGGACTGGCCAGCCGTTGCGGAATTGCTCCCACCACTAATCCATCCCATCGCAGTCTGAACGGCATAAGCCACCATGAGCTGATTAATGACAGACACAATCATTTTGAGAATAGATGTGGTGAAATCCCTGAAACTAGCTTTGCCGGTTGTCACCAGGCTTGTAAGCTGTCCAGCCAGGCCGGAGAACGTTGCCTGCGAAATCTGCTGTACAGAACTGAAGACGTTTGTCGCTGAATCCTGATATTCAGCCCAGCCCTGTTTCGCACCAGCCAGCCAGTTAGTCCGCAGGGCATCTTCAGCCTCAAACGTTGCCCTTTGCTCCTTCAGTACCTTTTGCTGCGCCTGAGGGTTGTACGAATAGCTTTCGTTCAGACGTTGCAGCGTAACTTGTCGCCCAGCCTCCCGGGTAGATACCCCCTGAGACTGAGCCTGCAAACCCGCTCTGGCGGCTTTTTGCTGCTGCTCAAACTTCACAGCCTGATCGGCCAACTGATTGAGCTTTTGCTGGCTGGCAACCTTATCGCCCAGGTCGGCAAGCTGCCGCTTGTACTCAAGCGTTTCTTCCTTATGCGCCAGCAGGGACTTTTCCTGCGCCGTAAGCTGACGACGACCAGCGGCCTCCTGCAGAACGGCGAACTGATTTTCAGTCTGCCAGAGATCCTGCCGCTGTTTGCTGATGACGTCGTTTACGCTGGTATGCTGCTCGAGCGTTTTAAGCTGGGCCTGAAGGGTGAGAAGTTCAGCCTGCGCTTTTTCTTCAGCTTTGTCCCCGGCTGGCGTTGAATAGCTTTTGCCTTTCGTCGTTTTGGGATCCTTCCACTGCTTTTCAATCCCGGCTCGAGCCGTGGCTATGTCCTTTTCAGTCCACAGCGTAGCGATGCCGTCTTTCGCATCCTTGCGATTTTTCTCTATAAGCTGATTGAGCTTTTTTTCTGCTGAAGCCCGCTTTTCTGCCGCCGTCGCGCCGGACTCCACCAGTTGGTTAAACTGCTGCTGGCTGCGGATTGCCTGAGCCTGCTGGTCTGCCCGCATTTTTTCCCGCGCAGCTGCCAGCCCTTCCTGGGCGTATTGCTGATCGGCAAGATCGTAAGCCTGCTTTTTCAGCTCAACCTGTTGGCGCGCGTTTCTCAACCTTTCCGCATCAGCTTTCTGCAGAACGTTGTTACCTGCATAATCCGGGTCGACCTTTAGATTGCTGGACAGCACGCGATACTCTTTCTCTGCTGCCTGCCATTCAGCAAAAGAGTCCTGGCGCTTCATCGCGGTGTCAGGATTACGCCCTACGCCCAGCATCGCATCCCACGCACCGGAGGCGGCATTCTTCACCCAGTTCCAGGCTTTTTCGAGAGAACCGAGATTTTCCTCGACCGCACCGGCACGCTGAATGACCGCGTCAGAATATGCGCGCATGGCCAGCTCGGCTGCCTTCTGAGAATCCCCCAGCGCCTGAGCAGAAGCAATCTGTTCATACTGGGTGGCCGTCAGAAAGTGCAGAGAATCATTGAGCGTCGCGACCGCGTTAACCGGATCATCCCTCAGGCGTTTGAACTGATTTATGGTTTCGTCGACGGCCTGCCCGGTAGCCTGCTGGAGCCTGGCGGCAACGTTGCTGACCATGTTGACGTCATTACCGCTGAATGAACCACTGCCAACGACCTGCGCCAGCACGCCTGCAGCGGCATGCTGCGTGATGCCATTACCGGCCAGCGAGCGCGCCAGCGCCTGAAGCTGCCCTGACGTTTTTCCCGCATAGTTCCCGGTCAGGATCAGCTGCCTGTTAAATTCTTCAGACTCTTTGCTGCCGTCATACCAGGCTTTACCTAGCCCGAATACCGCCGCAGCAATTCCTCCGACCATGCCGGCGATCCCAAGACCGCGCAGCGACAGCAGCTGGTCTATCCACCCTGCCCGGTTAGCGAGAGTGATTCCGGAGCCGCGAAGCGCGCCGAAGTTACCACGCATAACCTCGCCGATTAGTATCCCCAGCTCCTGCCGTGCAGCGGCACTTTGCAACCCCAGACCGTGCGTGGCAACCTTTGCAGCCTCGAGCTTACGGATATAGACCTCAGCCGCATCGCTGGCACCAACCTGCGCCGCTTTCATGCGCAGCAGCTCAGTACCGGAGAGTTTTTGCTCTGCGACCTGTTGCTTCAGTTGGCTCAGGAATCGAGTACGTGCGGCGGCCGATTTTTCCTCCACGATCTGCAACTCTTTTTGCCTGGCTGTGGTGCGTGAAATAAGAGCGAGATAATCTTGCTGGGTTATATTTCCCTGCGCCCTAGCTGCGCGAAAGCGCGCCTGCACGCTCGCAAGCGACTGCGTTTCACCATTGAGCTGGCGAACGCCGTCAATCTGACGGAAAAATGAAGCTGCCAGTTCATCCTGTCGACGGGCAAGCGCCGCGGACTGCCCGTCATTCTCACGCATACGCTGATTAAGCTCGGTCACGCGGCGGTGAGTTTCATCAACGGACTTAGAAACGTTCTGCCAGTCTTTGGTCAGCCCTTCCGTTGCAGCAGACTGTCGGGCTTTTATTTCTGTAGCTGCTGCTGCACCAGCGTCGCCCACAGTTTTAAACGCAGCCGCCTGCCGCTCGGAAGCACGCTGCATTCGCGTCTGGGTTTTTTCAGAGTCCTCAGCCATCCCAGTTAGCTGGCCCTTTATGCGGGCAACCTGCTCACTGAACGTGGCGCTGTCGACATCAAGGTTGATGACCAGATCGCTAATCTGCTGGGCCATATCGGATACCTCCTGTGATCCCCTCGGCTGCGGACATCAGCGCATCATCATCCGGCTCGTCATCACTTATGACGATTCCGGAAGGGGAAAGCAGGCTGAAATGCGCGGGGGTTAGTTCCGGGTCTCGGAAGAAAAGTGTGGAGATGGAATAAAGCAGCCCGGAAAAATGCGCGTCGAGCTGCGCGTCCTGAAAATAATGCTTCCTGTAGAACTGGTGCCAGTCGCCCAGCTCACTGGAAGTCATTCCAGCCAGCATGGCGCGCCAGTCGGGTCGCCCGAACTCGCGCGCCAGATTCAGGACAAACTTCAGCTCGCTGGCAAGGGCTTTTCCGCCGTAATGGGTTCTGCGCTCTCGGTCTCTGCTGGGGCATCTGGATCGGCTGAGTTGCTATCATCAACCGGAACGAGCATGCCGGAGAGCAGCTTTATTTCCATTTCTGCTTTACCGATCGCCTCCGGCGGCCAGCCGCTAAGAACCTGCTGAAAAAGCGTTTCTACATCCGCGCCGGCCGGATCGTTATGCGACAAAGACATCGCGATCAAACGCGCACCGCAGCGAATATTTGAGCCAATCAGCCTGGCCGTCATTTCCTGATCGCTGATGCCGTCGCTGTCAGCGCTGACGGCCTTTTCCTCTGCGGCCATAAACGTGATGTACTCAATACGCTGCAGCGCCGACAACTCGAATATGGTCAGGGATTCTGTTTGCCAGGTGAACTTATCTTTTTTCAGGAACATGCTTTCTTCCTTAAGCTGCAGTTACGGTGACTTTGCAGACCGCAACAAAATTACCGTCGCTGGTCATAACAATAATGTCAGCGGTGCCTGCCGCCACGCCGGTGACGGTGATCGCATTGCCGCTAACGGTGACCGTTGCTTTTGCCCCGTCAGAGGTTGCCACGCGGAACGAGGTATCTGAGGCGCTGGCAGGGTTAACCGTCACATTGAGCGTTGTGGTTGCGCCGACGGCCACGCTTGCTGTGGCTTTATCGAGCGTAACGCCGGTCACTGGGATATTCGGGGTCCCGCTTTCTTCTGCCAGTTCCGGCTTGCCGGTATTGGTGATTTTCGCTGTACGGGTAATGACCTCTTTTGCCGGAATGGCTTTACCCAGGCTGCTGCACCAGCCGCGGAAAACGTCGACGGTACCGTTCGGGTATTTGATTTTGTAATAGCGTACTGCGCCATCAATAAACCATGCGACCAGGTCTTTTTGCCCTTCTTCGCCCGGCTTCCAGGCGAGGGTGAACGAGGTATCGCCGGCAGATTTTGCCCCTTGGGCCGTCGCGTTCCAGTCGGCATCCTCGTCATCGAGGTAAGTGTCGTCATACGATTCGGCGGTCATTTCGCCCGGCGTCAGCTCTTTAATTTTCGCGAGGCGGTTCCAGTCGATATCCGAGAGTGGGTTAGCGAAAGCATTGCCCGTTCCGGTGTAAAGCCAGAGTGTGGTACCGGCGCCTTTTACAGGTGCCAGCGGGTTTGGAGTAGGCATAAGTACCTCTTAAATTGAATAGGTGATTAAGTACGTGAAATCGACTGAACCCCAGGTGGCCATTTCATCATCCCGCTGATAGTCATAACCCTGCGGGGTGAACGTCTCGACCAGTTCTGTCAGATCCGGAATCAAGGCCATTGCCGGATAGACTTTCTCTTCCATCCAGGAATCAAGCGCGCTGTCGGGGCTGGAGGCTTTAAGAAATACCTCGATGTGAACAACCGCCTGCCACGAATCTTCGTCAAGCGAATCGCCGGTGTACTCCGCGTCAGAAAGGTAAACAGCCACGGCAGGGAGATCCTGCTCTTCAAGAAAAACAGGGCGCCCGTCAAACCAGGTGACGGTGTCGGTGATATCGGCTTTCAGTTTTGCAAGAATGGCTGCACGAATTGCGCTGTGTCTGTTCATCGCTTCAGGTGGATCCTCAGTTGGTTTTTCAGGGCTGCGGAAAGTTCTTTGGGCATATCGCTTTCAATAAGACGCTTTGAAATAGCGGTGAATGCCACGGTGAGCGGCGTCTCAAGAGGAACTTTGACCACATCAATCGGATAACGGGCCTGACCTACGCGCCGCATGACCTGCCAGCGCCCGTTGGCAAGCTGTTGAATAAAAGCGTTACGAAAGGTATAGGGGCCAATTTTGAGGACGCTGCCCGCTCCGTTTCTGGCCCCTTTTTTACGCGAGAGCCGGACGCGCGCCGTGCCGAGCTTTATCGCAGGAAGATTACCGCGGTTAATTTTTATCGACGCGACCGGGCGATCGTGACGGGCCTTGCGCAGACGGGAACGCTGGCGGACCAGACGAACCGGAAGCCCCTTTTTCCGGTTATCATCAACTGTTGCTTCTTTCGCTACAGCTTTGCTCCCCTGGCTTATCGTTCTGCTGGCCACCCGGTTAAGTGCTTTTGCGGTTGCCTCAGGAACGATTAACCGGCTGAGGCTGTTCAGGTTCTGAATAGCCCTTTCCAGTCCTTTCACGGACATAGCACCTCCTCATTCGAGATGGATGCGGGGTTTTCCGTTGAACAAGTCATAGCGGGTAACGGTCAGGTTCTTACCGTCGTAGTCGACACTGTCGTTTCGGCGTGGCTGGTAAAGCTCAGAGAAAACCACCAGCGAAGTACCTGTTCCCGACAATGGCCCCATTTCCTCCAACTGCTCGGCGGGAACAACGTCATAGCTGCTGCCATTGATGATCGCCGTCTTTCCCATCTTTTTTATGGTGGCCGCGTCCATGCGCGCCGCCATCCGGTCAAAGGGGTTAGGCATTGATCTTAATTTCAACAACGGTGGTGCTTGCCCCTGCCTCTTCCCATGCGATACCTGCGGCAACGGCATCCGTTTCTTCGATCGTGATTTTGCCGTCCTTCAGATACACCTGCGCCCCGGCAGTAACTGCATCAGCGGGGACTTTTGGCAGGAGGAATACCCCTTCAGTAATGCCGTCCCCGTTATTGCCGACAGGAATATCAGTAATCGCCACAGCGATAAGTTTGCCAACCACAACTGGATCGCCGCTCTGAATGTCGGTTGTACCACTGTTTACCAGAGGGATCGTTTTCCCGTCCTGCGCATAGTTCTTAGCCATAAATCTCTCCATTCATCCCATTGCGGGGCTTGTTTCAGGTATAAAAAAAGCCCTTACGGGCATCTGTTTGTCAGGACTGTTTTTTACTGACCAGTGGATTTGGTCATGCCGCGATAGTCCAGCGGTGCCACACCGGCATCGATACGTACTTTCGTGGCGATACCATCAGTGGTGAAGCCTTCCTGTTGATCGATGTAAGGGGTATCGACGCCGTTAAGATACGCAACCTCGATGGTGTCGGTGCCCTTCGCGGCAGCCAGATACCAGGCTTTCGCATCAGCCTCATCCAGACGTGGTTCTGCAATGACTTCTGCAAAGTTCTGGATAGGGTTAACGATCCCGGCATTGATATCTGCACCTTTAACACTGGCCGACTTGATAGTCTGATTCGCCAGGGTTTCCAGGCTGACGGGCACCAGCATGTAGGCCGGACGAATATTCAGGGTACGCTCCCCTTCTTTCTGCAGACGCATCAGCTTGCGCGATTCATCCAGGCTGGCCACGGAAATGGCGCCCGAACTCAGGTTCTTGTGATCGGCATGGAACAGCGCCTTGCCGTCAGAGAGTTTCGGGTTTTTGGTCAGGATGGCGTAGACCAGATCGCCAATCGTTGCTTTCGCCGCGCGCCCCATCTTCATCGGTACGTCAGTGAGCTGGTTAAGATCGTCGTTGATGATCGCCTGGCGGGTTACAGAGAAGATTTCACCGTAAGTGGCAAGCGCGATGGTTTCGCCTTTGTCAGTGGTAGTGATGTACTTGTACTCCGCCCCTTCGCGAACCTGTCGCAGAGAAGGGAAACCACCCATACCGACACGATGCGCCGTTTTGAAGTCCGACAGCTGGCCTTTTTTGGTCCACTGCTCGAAGGTTTCCTGCGCCTCGTCCCAGCCCTGAATCAGCGCTTTATTCGCAACATCGAGCAGAATGTTGCCAAAGTCAGAGGTGCTGTGGGTCAGCGCCAGGCCAACCATCTGCATCGGATTGTAGCTGGCCACACCGATGCCTTTTTCTGTCAGGGCCATACGCGCATACTCGCGCAGCGTCATACCGTTATAAACGTTATCCCGCTCCTGACCTTCGAACCCGGCACGCGCCATCAGTGCCTGGCGAATACCATCCGCGACGAAGTTACCGTTGCCCGCATGAATATGAGGCTGGGTGGTTTTATTGGATGGCGTGGCTGTTTTACCGAGTTCTGCCAGCAGCAAATCTTTCGCCTTTTCGACGGAACAATCAGGGTCGGCCACACACTGATTCTGCAGTTCCATATGTTTATTGCCGAACATGGCAAAAAGATCGCCGATAGCGTTAACACGCGCTTTCTGCTCAGCCATTACCTGCGCGCGGATCGCATTTTCATCCGGTGCCGGGTCTGTTTTTGCCTGCGGTGCCGGAGACTGGGTAATAACCGGGTCACGCTGGGTAGTGTTACGCGGCGGGGTGATCATGTTGCGAATACTTTTTGGCATTTTTTCAAATTCCTCAATACGTTTTGAATGAATACAGGCCATAGCCTGAAGGGATGGTGTCACCTGGTCGGCAAAACCCAGTTCAAGGCACTCGCTGCCGTTCATCCAGGTTTCGTCCTCCAGCATTGCCGCAATTTCTTCTGTGGATTTTCCGGTTTTCTGCGCATAAGCCGGGATAAGCACGGATTCAACCTTGTCGAGCAGATCCGCATAGTCGCGCATGTCGCTCGCGTCACCACCAGCAAACCCCCATGGCTTATGGATCATCATCATCGTGTTTTCAGGCATGATGACCGGATTTCCTACCATAGCGATCACTGACGCCATGGAAGCGGCCAGACCGTCAATATGTACGGTAATCGCCGCGCCGTGGTGCTTCAGCGCGTTATAGATAGCAATGCCGTCGAAGACATCACCACCGGGTGAGTTGATATAAAGGTTGATGTGGGTGATGTCCCCAAGTGCCCGGAGATCATTGACG
>DKMV01000341.1:0-472 GCA_002469605.1 Leclercia sp. UBA7405 | reverse complement strand
GTGCCCGGAGATCATTGACGAACTGTTTCGCCGTTACGCCCCAGTACCCGATTTCGTCATAAATAAAAATGTCGGCCTCGCTGTTATTGCTGGCCTGCATGCGGAACCACGAATTACTTTTTACGCTGGCTTTCGGACGGTGGCGCGCCCGGTTCTTTGGCTTCGGCACTGGTGCCTCCTTTATCATTGGCGGGGTCTGTGTCAAACACCAGGCCCTGTTCACGGTTCTCGTTAACCTCCGCTTTACGGCGTGACTTAACATCATCCGGGTTGCGACCGCTGGCACGTATCCAGTCGGATTCAGTAGCAGCACCGCCGCGGATCTGCGTTTTCCAGGCATTCGCTTCTTTAACGGGGTCAATCCACGGCATAACGGGCCCCGAATAAACCGCGTTATACAGCGAGTCCATATCGATGCCTCTCGGCAGCTTGATTTCTCCGGCAGCAATAGCCATCTTCAGCCAAGCCCGGT
>DKMV01000344.1 GCA_002469605.1 Leclercia sp. UBA7405 | reverse complement strand
ATCTGCGCATCGATCCGTTCAGCGCCGCCGTTGTCACCATTATGATCAACTCCGGGGCCTACATCGCTGAAATTACCCGCGGCGCGGTGCTCTCGATTCATAAAGGCTTCAGCGAAGCGGGTCTGGCGCTGGGCCTCTCTAAGCGTGAGACCATTCGCCGGGTGATCCTGCCCCTGGCGCTGCGCCGTATGCTGCCGCCGCTGGGTAACCAGTGGATCATCAGCATCAAGGATACCTCGCTGTTTATCGTCATCGGCGTCGCCGAGCTGACCCGTCAGGGCCAGGAGATTATCGCCGGTAACTTCCGCGCGCTGGAGATCTGGACCGCCGTCGCGGTGGTCTATCTGATCATTACCCTGGCACTGAGCTTTGTTTTACGTCGTCTGGAAAAAAGGATGAAAATCCTGTGATTGAATTTAAGAACGTCTCCAAACACTTTGGGCAGACCCAGGTGCTGCACAATATCGATCTGAACATCCAACAGGGCGAAGTGGTGGTGATTATCGGGCCGTCCGGCTCGGGTAAATCGACCCTGCTGCGCTGCATTAACAAGCTGGAAGAGGTAACCAGCGGTGACCTGATTGTCGATGGCCTGAAGGTCAACGATCCTAAGGTAGACGAGCGCCTGATCCGCCAGGAGGCGGGAATGGTGTTCCAGCAGTTTTATCTCTTCCCGCACCTGACGGCGCTGGAAAACGTGATGTTTGGCCCCCTGCGCGTGCGCGGTGCCAACAAAGCGGCGGCCGAAAAGCTGGCGAAAGAGCTGCTGGCGAAGGTCGGGCTGGCCGAGCGCGGTCACCACTACCCCTCCGAGCTCTCCGGCGGCCAGCAGCAGCGCGTGGCTATTGCCCGCGCGCTGGCGGTGAAGCCGAAGATGATGCTGTTCGATGAGCCCACCTCGGCGCTCGACCCGGAGCTGCGCCACGAAGTGCTGAAGGTGATGCAGGATCTGGCGGAAGAGGGGATGACGATGGTGATCGTGACCCACGAAATCGGCTTTGCCGAGAAGGTCGCCTCCCGTCTGATCTTTATCGATAAGGGCCGCATTGCGGAAGATGGCAATCCACAGGCGCTGATCGCCAATCCGCCGAGCCAGCGGCTGCAGGAGTTTTTGCAGCACGTCGCCTGATTGCAGAGCACATCATATCAAGCCGGGTTCGCCCGGCTTTTTAACGCCGGAATTATCCCAAAAGCTTCCCTCCCCGCTCCGCCATCTATACTTAGGGTTTTGTCTGGCTTGTCACCGGAGGACGCCATGCCGTGGATCCTGTTCCTGCTTTTGAGTCTGCTCTGCGCCCCTGCGCAGGCGGTTACCATTCCCGGCGTCACCACCGCGGCAGCGGCCCCAGCGCCGAGCGCACCGGCGGCCGAGCCCGACATAGAACAGAAAAAAGCCGCCTACTCCGCGCTGGCGGACGTGCTGGAGAACGACGCCTCGCGTCAGGAGCTGATTGGTCAGCTGCGCAGCGTGGCCGCCACGCCGGCCCAGGAGCCGGTACCCAAAATCACGCCGCCGGAAGTGGTAGAAGAGAAAACGGTGCTGGAGAACCTCACCGATGTCAGCCGACACTACGGCGAGGCGCTGGCCAGCCGTTTTGCCCAGCTCTACCGCAACCTGATAGGCTCGCCGCACAAGCCTTTTAACCCGGCCACTTTCAGCAATGCCGCTACCCACTTTCTGATCCTCGCCGGGCTGGTCTTTACCTTTTACTGGCTGGTGCGCCTCTGCGCCTGGCCGCTCTACCGCAAGATGGGCCGCTGGGGCCGCAAGAAGAATCGCGAGAAAAGCAGCTGGCTGCACCTGCCGCTGATGATCGCCGCCGCCCTGATTATCGATCTGCTGCTGCTGGCGCTGACGCTGTTTATCGGCCAGCTGTTGATTGAAAACCTGCACGGGGGTAATAAAACCATCGCCTTCCAGCAGGGGCTGTTCCTCAATGCCTTTGCCCTTATCGAATTCTTTAAGGCGATCCTGCGCCTGATTTTCTGCCCGCACGTCCCGGAGCTGCGGCCCTTCAACATTAACGACAGGACGGCAAAATACTGGTCCCTGCGCCTTAGCACCCTGAGCGGGCTGATTGGCTACGGGCTGCTGGTGGCGGTGCCAATTATCTCCAACCAGGTGAACGTGCAGATAGGGGCGCTGGCTAACGTGCTGATAATGCTCTGCATCACCGTCTGGGCGCTCTATCTTATCTTTCACAACAAAAAGGCCATCACCCAGGGGCTGCTACACCTGGCGGACCGCTCCCTGTCCTTCTTCAGCCTCTTTATTCGCGCCTTCGCGCTGGTGTGGCACTGGCTGGCGAGCGCCTACTTTATCGTGCTCTGCTTCTTCTCCCTGTTCGATCCGGGCAACAGCCTGAAGTTTATGATGGGAGCTACCTTCCAGAGCCTGGCGATCGTGGGCGTTGCGGCCTTTATTTCGGGCCTGCTCTCACGCTGGCTGGCCAAAACCATCACCCTTTCGCCGCAGGTGCAGCGTAATTATCCGGAGCTGCAAAAGCGGCTGAATGGCTGGATCTCCGCCTCCCTGAAGGTGGCGCGCATCCTCTGCGTGGCGGTGGCGATTATGCTGCTGCTCAACGCCTGGGGCTTGTTTGATTTCTGGAACTGGCTGCAGAACGGCGCCGGGGAGAAAGCGGTAGATATCATCATCCGCATCGCCCTGATCCTCTTCTTCTCCGCCGTGGGCTGGACGCTGCTGGCAAGCCTGATTGAGAACCGGCTGGTATCCGATATCCACGGCCGCCCGCTGCCGAGCGCCCGGGCCCGCACCCTGCTGACCCTGTTCCGCAACGCGCTGGCGGTGGTGATCAGCACCATCACCATCATGATCGTGCTCTCGGAGATTGGGGTAAACATCGCCCCGCTGCTGGCGGGTGCCGGCGCCCTGGGGCTGGCCATCTCCTTCGGCTCCCAGACGCTGGTAAAAGACATTATCACCGGGATCTTTATTCAGTTTGAAAACGGGATGAACACCGGCGATCTGGTGACCATCGGGCCGCTGACCGGCACGGTAGAACGGATGTCGATTCGCTCGGTAGGCGTGCGCCAGGATACCGGGGCTTACCACATCATTCCCTGGTCATCCATTACCACTTTCGCCAACTTTGTGCGCGGCATCGGCTCGGTGGTGGCGAACTACGACGTGGATAGACATGAGGATGCTGAGAAGGCGAAAGCAGCGCTGAAAGCGGCGGTAGATGAGTTAATGGAGCAGGAGGATATTCGCGGCCTGGTGATCGGCGAGCCGACCTTCACCGGCATTGTGGGGCTGACCAACACCGCCTTTACGCTGCGCGTCACCTTTACCACCCAGCCGCTGAAGCAGTGGACGGTGCGCTTTGCCCTCGACAGCATGGTGAAAAAACACTTCGATCTCGCCGACGTGCGCGTGCCGGTGCAGACCTATCAGGTCTTACCGACGCCGGGCTCTGCGGCGCCAGCCACGCCGCCGCCGCAGGAGCCGACGCTGTAATTAACGGCTGCGCTTATTGTCTTCGAGGAAGGTCCAGCCGATGAAGCGGCTCTGCTTCTGCCCCTGGGCCATCTCTTTTTTTACCACCTTCACCGCGCCCACCTGAGTCAGGGCGCGATAGAGCGGCGGCAGGTTTTCGCCCCGGGAGACCAGGGTAGTGAACCACTTCACCTGACGGGCGTACTGGGCGCTTTCGGCAATCATCTTCGTAATAAAGGCCACCTCTCCCCCTTCGCACCAGAGCTCCTGCTGCTGGCCGCCAAAGTTCAGCGCCGCATCTGCCGCCTGCCCAAGGTTGCGGCGTTTACGCTCGCTGCCTGCCCGGGCACTTTCGGCGGAGTCGTGGAACGGCGGATTGCACAGGGTGGCGTCGTACTGCTCGTTCTTATGAATGATGCCGGCAAAAATGGCCGCGGGATCTTTCTGGCGGCGCAGGCGAATGGCGCGGCTCAGCCCGGCGTTAGCATTCACGATGGCCGTGGCACTGGCAAAGGCCTGCGGGTCAATCTCGCTGCCGGTAAAGCGCCAGCCATATTCATGCACGCCAATCAGGGGGTAGATAAGGTTAGCCCCGGTACCGATATCCAGCACCGTAGCCTGGGCGGGCACCACGCCGCCGCGATCGTCGGCCAGCAGGTCCGCCAGATGGTGAATGTAGTCCGCGCGCCCCGGTACCGGCGGGCAGAGGTAGCCGTCCGGAATATCCCAGTGGGTTACGCCATAGAAGTGCGCCAGCAGGGCTTTGTTGAGGGTTTTCACCGCCTGCGGGTCGGCAAAGTTTACCGTAGGCTCACCGGCCGGCGAGGTAATAATAAAATCGCGCAGGGCCGGACAGCTCTGGCACAGGGCATTCATGTCGTAACGGCTGCGGTGGCGGTTGCGTGGGTGCAACCCCGGCTTCTGGGATGTCATGGCGTTCTCCTTTAAAACAGCGGCGTAAGATACCCCTTGCCGGCACGACGGTAAATCTTTCTCTGGGGGCAATGATAAAACGCTAAAAATCAAAAGCCTGGATGTCTATGATTTGTAATGTATTTGTCAAAAAATATCGTTCAAAAAACAGCCGCATCTTCCGCGATTTTTTGCGCTAAGTCACACTCAGACCCGTTCTACACTTACTGTGGCTCACCCAAAGTCATTAGAGGATGTGATCATGAAAAGATATCTGGTAATGCTGGCCGCGGCGACCATGGCGGGCGCTTCCTTCGCCGCCTGGTCCGTGCAGCCCCTTATGCAGAGCGACAGTAGCCAGCTTCGTCCGGCTGGTACCGTCTCCGTTTCCGGCGCGCGAGACCTGCCCGATCTGGAGGATAAACTCGCTGAAAAAGCCCGCGAACAGGGGGCTAAAGGCTTCACCATCAACTCTGCCAGCGGCGACAACACGATGTTTGGTACCGCCACCATCTACAAATAACTCCCCTACACTGCACTCTGCATCTGCCAGGGTGCAGTGACAGCGGGAGAGGCGTTAGCCCTTTTTGTCAGCCTGGCGGTACAGGGCCTGAATACGGCATACCTGAGAGGGGCTATACGCCGTGGCCTCCGCCGTCTCCTGAATACTCATCTTCTTCTCCTGCCGGTAGTAGAGCACCTTCTGGTGCCGTTCCCGATCGGCCTGTTTGCCGCGGTATTTCCCGGCTTTTTTCGCCCGCGCGATACCGGCTTTTTGCCGCAGCCGCAGATCGAGCCACTCTTTATGTGCGACGGCGGCCATCACCTCCAGCAGCAGCATATTCATAGCACCTGCCACGACGGGCGCGCCGTCAAACGCCTGCCACGAGGTGGGCAGATCCAGGCTTAAAATCCGCAGCGCCTGCTGGCCCACCTGGTTTTGCAGCAGCGCCCAGTCATGGCTGCTCAGGTGCACCAGGCGATCTATCCTGTCCACCAGCAAAATATCCCCGGGCTGGCTCTCGGCCAGCAACCTTCCCAGCTCCGGCCTGTCGGTGGAGGTCGCGTTACTGCTTTCCCGATAATAACTGGCAATCCTGTGCCCCCGGGCCCGGACAAACTCCTCCAGGGTATCTCTGGCGCTATCGCCGTAGGGATCCTCTGCCGTTGCCTTCAAATACGCTCTGATGAACATAGGTGCACCACGCTATCGCATTCAGGTTATCGCATGACTGCTCTCGCATTAAGGTCATCGCATTTTGCTTTTACGCTTCGCTTTGCTATCGCATTTAAAAGGTATCTGTATGCGACAGGCGGTTCCGGGAGGCCAGCAAAAAGATAAATAATTACTGGGAATTATAATTCATGATTAAAAATTGAGCGGAAATATGAATAGTGCAGAATGACCTGCGGCGTAAAAAATTATCCCCTTCGCATTTGGCTTGTTTCATTAGGTCTGAAAGTGCGTGAAAACGGGGTCTGCGCCTTGAACTGTGCGTTTTTTAACCCCATATTCAGATGATGGTTAACGGTTTGAGGAGGGGTGTATGGCTTCCGGTTGGGCGAACGATGACGCGGTAAATCAGCAGATCAACAGTACCATTGAAGATGCGGTGGCGCGGGCGCGCGGGGAGATCCCTCAGGGCGAGAGCCTGCAATTCTGCGAAGAGTGCGGCGACCCCATTCCCGAGGCACGGCGTAAAGCGGTGCCCGGGGTGCGGTTATGCATCCAGTGTCAGCAGGAGAAAGATTCACATAACAGCGTTAATGCAGGATATAATCGCAGAGGTTCCAAGGATAGCCAGTTACGCTGACTTTTCTTTACCGTAACTGGCAACGCAAGCGGTTACCTTTACGCGCACAAGAATTGCCCCTGCGTTTCGCAAATAGTGCCCTCACCGCTGCGTCTGTAAAGCGCAACGTCAGGAAAGGCAAAATCATTCAGGTAATTTATTAATATTCAATAAGTTATTTGTCATTCAAATTTTTCGAACAACGACGTCAATTCTCTTCGATTTTATCTCTCGTAAAAAAGCGTGATACTTATCACATCGACGGAACAACGTCCCCTTAACAGAATAACCTGCGAGAGATTAACCATGAAAGCCATCAAATATGCTGTTGCTGCTGTTGCCCTGACTACACTCTCTTTCGGCGCCTTTGCTGCCCAGTCCGTATCGCCTTCTCAGGCAAACGGGATGAACAAAATCGGTGTGGTGAGCGCGGAAGGTGCAACTACGCTGGATGGTCTGGAAGCGCAGCTGGCCGAGAAAGCCGCCGCGGCAGGTGCAAGCGGATATACCATTACCTCCGCAAACACTAACAACAAACTTAGCGGTACCGCGGTTATCTACAAATAACCGAACTGAATCACTGCTCCAACCCTCATTAACCCTGAAGTTATTACCCTTGTTTGCCCGTCCAGGACTGGACGGGCTTTTTTTTGCCTTAAAACGAGCGCGCAATCTCCGCCAGCCCGGCGTCGACCGACTCCACCCGCCCGGTAGCCAGCAGACAGCAGGCCATCTGGAGCTTAATCGCGTGCGGCACCGGTACATTGCCTGCCAGACACTGCTCAATCCAGTGGGCGGTCTCTTTTGGATCTTTACTGGCGGGTAACACCACCTCGCTGTTTTCTTCCCCGCGCTCCAGCAGGACGCGCGTACCTTCGCTGTCAATCAGGGTGAGCTGCGGGCAGCGCTGGGGGTTGGCGTACACTTCGCCTTCGGTGCCGTGCATCAGCAGCGCCCGGCCGCCAATGGCGCTAAAGAAGTTCGCCACCCGGGCGATATACTCCGGATGCGACACGCTGGAAAGACGCAGCGCCCTCCCCTCTTCGAAGGGGGTGGCCAGCTTCGCCAGGGTATGGGCGCTGTTACGTACCCCCATCCGCCAGCGCATCGCCAGCTGATCCTCCAGCGGTGGGCAGAGGTGGCTTACCGGGATATAGACCGGCTGATGCCCCTCCAGTTTTGCCTGCGCCTGCCCGGCGTGGAGAGTGGGCTCGATGCCCAGCAGGGCAAAAATGGTTTCGGTCAGCACGCGGGTGGGATCTTCGCTGACGCCGTGCACCACCACCGGAAAGCCCAGCTTACGCAGCAGGATCGCCAGCAGCGGGGTAAGGTTCGCCTGTTTACGCGCGCCGTTATAGCTGGGAATAACAATCGGCATCGGCATCGTCACCGGCGGGGTCAGGCGCAGCGTATGGGACTGCATCGCCTCGTAAAAGCCGCGCATCTCCGCTTCGCCCTCGCCCTTAATGCGCAGCGCAATCAGAATGCCCCCCATCTCCAGGTCGGGAATATTGCCCGACAGCATCTGGTTATACAGCTCACGGGCAGTCTCATGATCCAGATCGCGGGCGTGGTTTTTACCCCGTCCTACTTCTTTAATAATTTTGCGATAATCCACGGTAACTCTCCTTGCGACATCTTATTAACACTATAGCGTCGATAAGAGTTTTGCGGTTAGTCATTTTACTTATTCCCTGCACCTTGCCCCGCCCCGCTTAAGAATTATCATCCTGTTGTTATTTAAGAAAAAACAATAATGCAATAGTTAATCTAATCAATAATGCTCCAGCCGATTGTTATACAACGCCCGGCAATTTCGTAAAGTATGCCGCGTTATAAGCCGCCAGCTTTTATTCATTATTTAATCACAACGGACGTTATTAACTCCGGCACACATTCAGGAAATATTATGCGTAAACGTGTATCCGGCATCTTTATTGCCACTGCGTTATGTTGTTCTGTCTCTGCCTGGGCTGCGAACAGCGGCGAAGGGCAAATTAATTTTACGGGCGAAATCATCGATTCCGCCTGCCAGGTGGTGAACGGCGTCAGCAGCCCGCTGGACGTCTCGCTGGGCAAAGTGTCCCAGACGGCCTTTACCGGTTCCGGCTCCACGACCGCCACCACCCGTTTTGACATTCAGCTTA
>DKMV01000099.1:826-3962 GCA_002469605.1 Leclercia sp. UBA7405 | reverse complement strand
TCGCCTGCAGCGGATGATGATGGAAGAGACGCGGCTCGGCATTCCGGTGCTGTTCCACGAGGAGTGTCTGGTGGGGCTGCTCTGCAAGGACGCCACGCTCTTTCCCTCGTCGCTCAACTACGGCTCGACCTGGGATCCGGCGCTGGTGCAGCGCGCGGCGGAGCAGATAGGTAAAGAGGCCCGCGCCGTGGGCTGCCAGCAGGGGCTGGCACCGGTGCTGGATGTCTCCCGCGACGTGCGCTGGGGGCGCACCGAGGAGACGTTCGGGGAAGATCCCTGGCTGGTGGGCGTCATGGCAACGGCGTACGTGAAGGGGTTGCAGAGCGACAGGCGCGACCTGCTGGCGACTCTGAAGCACTACGTCGGCCACTCCTTCAGCGAAGGGGCGCGCAACCATGCCCCGGTACATCTTGGCTTTAGTGAACTTAACGATACCTTCCTGCTGCCCTTTGAGATGGCGGTAAAGCTGGCGAGCGCCGGTTCGGTGATGCCGGCCTATCACGATATTGATAATCAGCCGGGCCACAGCGATCGCTTCCTGTTAACTACCGTGCTGCGCGAACAGTGGGGCTTTGACGGCATCGTGGTGGCGGATTACGGCGGCGTAAGCTTGCTGCATCAGCACCACGGTATTTCGCACGATGCGGCAGAGTCGGCGGCGCTGGCCTTTAACGCCGGGCTGGACGTCGAGCTGCCGAAAGATGACTGCGCCCGCCATCTGGCAGAGGCGGTTGACCGCGGGCTGATCTCCATGGAGAAGGTCGATGAAATCGTCGCCCGCGTGCTCGGCGAGAAGTTCCGCCTTGGGCTATTTGAGCACCCCTACGCCGATGAAAACGCTATCGATCTGCAAAACGACGAGACCCGCCGGGTGGCCCGCGAGGTGGCGACGCGCTCTCTCACCCTGCTGGAAAACCGAGGCGCGCTGCCCCTGAACGGTAAACCGCGCGTGGCGGTGGTGGGGCCAACGGCGGACGATCCGCTGGCGCTTCTGAGCGGCTATAGCTTCCCGGTGCATCTGATTATCAGCGATATGCTGGAGGAGACCGCGCAGGTCACCACGCCGCTGGCGGCACTGACGGCGTATCTGGGCAAGGAAAATATCCGCTACGCCAAAGGCTGCCATATCATTGAAAAACGAATGGCGGGGGCACCGGTCTTCCCCGGCGACAGTAGCGGCAAGCCGATGCAGCAGTCCCCGGTATCTCAGGACATCGGCCTGATCCCGGAGGCGGTGCGCGCCGCGAGCGACAGCGAGATGGTGGTAGCCTGCGTGGGTGATTTGGCCGGCCTGTTCCAGAGCGGCACCGTGGGGGAGGGCTCGGACACCGACAGCCTCAATTTACCCGGCGTACAGCAGCAATTGCTGGAGGCGCTGGTCGCCACCGGCAAACCGGTAGTGGTAGTGATGACCGGCGGACGGCCCTACAACCTGCAAGGGCTGGAAGATAAGGTTGCCGCGCTGCTGATGGCCTGGGCGCCGGGGCAGGAGGGGGGCTGGGCCATCGCCGACGTGCTGACCGGCCGCGCCGAGCCGCAGGGCCGGCTGGTGGTAAGCGTGCCGAAGAGCGCAGGCGCCATGCCTTACTACTACAACCACAAGCTGAAAAGCGGCGGCACCCCCTTTGCCTTCCATTTCGGCGCCCGCTACCCCTTCGGCTTTGGCCTCGGCTGGACGCAGTTCAGCTGGGATAAAGCCCGCGTGGCGCAGCAGCAGGTGCCCGTCGACGGGGAGGTGGAGCTGAGCGTAGATCTTCAAAATAGCGGCGAGCGCAGCGGCAGCGAAGTGGTGCAGATTTACGTCCGGGATAAGGTCGCCAGCCAGGTGCGGCCGCTACAGGAGCTGAAAGCCTTTCAGCGCCTGACCCTGGCACCCGGCGAGCGCGCCACGCTTACCTTCCGGCTGCCGGTCGATCTCTTCAACTTTACCCGCCGGGACGGCAAACGGGTGGTCGAGCCCGGGGAGTTTGAACTGCAGGTCGGCGCCTCCTCGGCGGATATTCGTGATGTGGTGACGGTAAACGTCACCGGCGAGACGCGGGTGTTGCCGGGCGAGTGGAGGATGCTGAGCGATTGTAAAATCGTAAAGGCGTAAATTCTGGATAAAAAAAAGCCCATCGTGGGAGATGGGCAAAGACTACACACAGCAATTCGTTGTTTCACTCAGGGGATTTCCATGCTTATAAATCAAGGTGTTGATTCATAACCGTGTGTTAATAGTATGCACGGCGGGTTTTTGCGTCGATCAGATTCGTCTCAATAGTTTAATAGAAGTGAAGATTTTATAAGGGGAAAGAAGCAATTGCGCGCAGAGATCGGACAAGTCAGGCTGCAGTAACGAACATATATATTAGCTGTGCTAAACAATCTGGTGGGCGAGCCCACCAGATCGGCGTGATTACTTTTTCTGTTCTTCAGCAGCGCTAATCTCTTCCAGCACCACATCGGGATCGCTCTGCGGCATCGGCACTTCGCGCACCCAGGCAGAAAAGAGGCGCCAGGAGACCGCCAGCAGCACCGGGCCAATAAACAGGCCAATCATGCCGAAGGCGATCAGGCCCCCGATAACGCCGGAGAGGATCAGGATCAGCGGCAGGTCGGCGCCCATGCGGATAAGTATCGGGCGAATAATGTTATCCATGGTTCCCACCACGCAGCTCCAGACCAGCAGCACCGTGCCCCAGGTGGTGTCGCCGCTCCAGTAGAGCCAGATGATTGAGGGCACCAGCACCGTCAGCGGCCCCAGCTGGATCAGGCAGGAGAAGAACATCAGCACCGTAAAGATAGTGGCGTAAGGCACGCCGGCGACGGCCAGACCTATGCCCCCCAGCACCGACTGCACCAGCGCTGTAACCACCACGCCCAGCGCCACGGCGCGAATCGCCTGCGCGGCCAGCAGCATGGCGGCATCGCCGCGGGCGGAGGCCAGACGGGTAGCAAAGTGACGCACGCCCAGCGCCACCTGCTCGCCCCGCCAGTAGAGCAGGGCGCTGAACAGCAGCATCAGGGCGCAGTGGACGATAAAGCGGCCAATATGCGCCGCCTGTCCCACAAACCAGGCGGTGGTAGCGCCGACATAAGGCCGCACCTTGGCCATGATCGCGCTGCCGCCCATATCCAGCAGATTATGCCAGCC
>DKMV01000099.1:0-612 GCA_002469605.1 Leclercia sp. UBA7405 | reverse complement strand
TCCAGCAGATTATGCCAGCCGCTATAGAGCTTATCCCCGACCAGAGGAATGCTGTTTAGCCAGTCGAGTTCGGGCATGGAGAGGTTGCCGCTGGTGAGGGCATGAATAACCGGGCCGCTGCCGTCCACCACGCTGTTAACCAGCATGGCAATCGGCAGCACAAATAGCAGCACCAGCAGGCAGGTCATCACCAGCACCGCCAGCGAGCGGCGGCCAAACAGCAAACGCTGAAGACGAATAAAGAGCGGCCAGGTGGCGATCACCACCGTACCCGCCCAGGCGAATCCCAGAATAAAGGGCTGAACAATCCACAGACACGCAATGATCATAATGGCTAAGAACAGCACCGACAGCAGAATTTGCGCAACATCCCTGGGCTGACGAAGATTGACCATAAATGAAATTTACCTTTGCAGAACGCCGGGGTGGCCGGCGAGAAGAAGAAACCGCTTTATCTTAATCATTAATGATTTCAGCGATTTTTGACAGCGGGATTCTGCCTGTAATTCTGCCGGGCGCATAAGAAAAAAATGTGATAAAACTTGCGTTACACAACGCAAACGATTTCTACAACTCCTATTAGGGTCGACAGTAATGATCCCACAGATTTCT
>DKMV01000227.1 GCA_002469605.1 Leclercia sp. UBA7405 | reverse complement strand
ACTGTTTAGCGCTGCCGCGACCAAAGGACATATAGGCCAGCAGTACGCCCATCCCCGGACCCGGGTTAGCTTCAATCAGGAAGAAGATAGACTTGCCGAGGTCATGAGACTGCTGAATACCCAGCGGCGAGAAGATACCGTGGTTAATGGCGTTGTTGAGGAACAGGATTTTCGCCGGTTCAACAAAGATGGACGCCAGCGGCAGCATGTCGTGTGCCACCATGAAGTTAACGCCCGCTGCCAGCAGTTTGGAGAGCACTTCAACCGCCGGGCCAATGCCGAGGAACGCCAGAATCGCGAGGATCATCCCGATGATGCCCGCGGAGAAGTTGTTCACCAGCATTTCGAAGCCGGATTTGATTTTGCCATCAACCCAGACGTCGAATTTCTTAATCGCCCAGCCGCCCAGCGGACCGGCAATCATCGCGCCGAGGAACATCGGCATATCCGCACCGACGATAACGCCCATGGTGGTGATTGCACCCACCACGCCACCGCGATCGCCGCCCACCAGACGACCACCGGTATAACCGATAAGCAGCGGCAGCAGGTAAGTAATCATCGGACCAACAAGCTTCGCCAGCGTTTCGTTCGGCAACCATCCTGTTGGAATAAAGAGCGCAGTGATGATACCCCACGCGATAAACGCGCCGATATTTGGCATCACCATGTTGCTGAGGAAACGACCAAAGCTTTGTACTTTGATCTTAAAATCGGATGACATAAAACACCCCTTCTTCTGTGTACGCAGGCATGTAGCCCGAGGTTTGTTGTTAATGCGGTGTCAGCGGTAGCCCAACCCTGTTCTGATGCGTGAAATCTGGCACTGAATCGTTCAGGTGTCCAGCCAGTGAAATTTTGTGTGATCTCAGTCACGTAAATGTAGGGGGTTCGACGATTATTGAAGTGATCTTCGTCACAAATGTCGTGTGTAAAAAAAATACAGCGGTCAAAAAAGTGGCGTATTCACCCCGCAAATGTGAAATTGATCACATTATCATGTCGCCGCTTTGTTTCTGATTCGTGACAAAAATCACAATTTATTTTTATACGGATTTGTCCAGGTGTGATCTGGCGCCAACTCTGCCTGGCTGTGCCGCCATCCGTTGCGGGCAGGTACAACGCTTGGTGACTGACTCACTGCCTTTTCTTTTGGCCTGAGCCATACTTATCCTTTTGTTGGCGAAAAGGACAAGGCAATGAAACTTATCGGCAGTTATACCAGCCCCTTCGTGCGGAAAATCTCGATTCTCCTGCTTGAGAAGGGCATCACCTTCGAATTTATCAACGAGCAGCCCTATAACCCCGATACCGGGATAGCGCAGTACAACCCGCTGGGGAAAGTGCCGGCGCTGGTCACCGACGAGGGCGAGCACTGGTTCGACTCGCCGATCATTGCCGAGTATATCGAGCAGCTGGATATTGCCCCGGCCATGGTGCCGCGCGATCCGAAGGCGGCACTCTATGTGCGCCAGATTGAAGCCCTGGCGGACGGCATTATGGACGCGGGGCTGGCCTCGGTGCGCGAGCAGGCCCGTCCGCCGGCGCAGCAGTCTGAAAGCGAGCTGTTGCGCCAGCGCGAAAAAATCAGCCGCAGCCTCGACTGGTGCGAAACCCTGTTGCGGGAAGGCAAAATTGCCGCCGACAGCGTCAACCTGGCGACCATCGCCATCGCCTGTGCCATCGGCTACCTTAACTTCCGTCGCGTCTCGCCGGGCTGGTGTGTCGATCGCCCGCTACTGGTGAAACTGGCCGAAACCCACTTCCAGCGCGAAAGCTTTGCCCGCACCGAACCGCCAAAGGCTTGATGTGGGCTATAACACTTCCTGGCCGGACGCTGTACAATCCTGACTCACATTGACTCCCTCTCCCGTCGGGAGGGGGGAAGATACCCAACCGCCAGGCCTTTTCATGACGACTCAGCACGCACTTTACAGCCAGCTTCCCGCCACCGACCGTCTGCTTCGCGACGCCCGATTCATCCCCATCGTTGAACACTTTGGCCATACCCGCACGGTAGAGACGCTGCGCCTGCTCCAGGCGGAAGCCCGGGAGCATATCCGCCAGCAGCAGGGGCTACCCCAGTGGTGCGACGACTGGGGGCAGGAGGTGGCCAGGCGGCTGGCAGCAAACGGAACGCAGGGGCTGCGCCCGGTGATCAACCTGACGGGCACGGTGCTGCACACCAACCTGGGGCGGGCGCTGCTGGCGGAAGAGGCGGTGGCGGCAGTCAGCCAGGCGATGCGCCAGCCGGTCACCCTGGAGTACGATCTGGACGGCGCCGGGCGCGGCCACCGGGATCGCCCCCTGGCGGAGCTGCTGTGCCAGCTGACCGGAGCCGAAGATGCCTGCATTGTGAATAACAACGCGGCGGCGGTGCTGCTGATGCTGGCGGCCACGGCCAGCCAGAAAGAGGTGGTGGTATCGCGCGGTGAGCTGGTGGAGATCGGCGGGTCGTTCCGCATCCCCGACGTCATGCTCCAGGCGGGATGCAGCCTGCGGGAAGTGGGCAGCACCAACCGCACCCACGCCAGAGATTATCGTGCGGCAATCAATGAAAACACCGCCCTGCTGATGAAAGTCCACACCAGCAACTACGCCATCGAGGGCTTTACCCACGCCGTGAGCGAAGCCGAGCTGGCGCAGATGGGTCAGGAGATGAACGTGCCGGTGGTCAGCGACCTCGGCAGCGGCTCGCTGGTGGATCTCAGCCAGTACGGCCTGCCAAAAGAGCCGATGCCCCAGGAGCTGATTGCTGCCGGCGTCAGCCTGGTGAGCTTCTCGGGCGACAAGCTGCTCGGCGGCCCGCAGGCGGGGATTATCGTCGGTAAGCGTGAGCTGATCGCCCGACTTCAAAAGCACCCGCTGAAGCGCGCCCTGCGTGCCGATAAAATGACCCTCGCCGCGCTGGAAGCGACGCTCAGGCTCTACCTGCATCCAGAGAAGCTGGCTGAGCGCCTGCCCACCCTGCGCCTGCTGAGCCGCGACGCCGCCACGCTGCACGCGCTGGGGGAGCGGCTGCAACCGCGCCTTGTGCCGCACTACCCCGAGTTTGAGATTCGCGTCGAGCCTTGTCTCTCGCAGCCCGGCAGCGGATCGCTGCCCGTGGATCGCCTGCCCGGCGCGGCGCTGACCTTTACCCCGCGCGATGGCCGCGGCAGCGTGCTTGAAGCGCTGGCCTCACGCTGGCGCGCGCTGCCGGTGCCGGTGATTGGCCGCATTAAAGAGGGGCGCCTGTGGCTCGATTTACGCTGTCTGGAAGATGAAGCACTGTTTCTGGAGATGTTGCTGAAATGATTATTGCCACCGCCGGTCACGTTGACCACGGCAAAACCACCCTGCTGCAGGCCCTCACCGGCGTGAATGCCGATCGCCTGCCGGAGGAGAAAAAGCGCGGCATGACCATCGATCTGGGTTATGCCTACTGGCCGCAGCCGGATGGTCGCGTGCTGGGGTTTATCGACGTGCCCGGGCACGAAAAGTTTCTCTCAAATATGCTGGCCGGAGTGGGGGGTATCGACCACGCCCTGCTGGTGGTGGCCTGCGACGATGGGGTGATGGCCCAGACCCGTGAACATCTGCATATTCTCCAACTGACCGGCAATCCGCAGCTGACGGTGGCCCTGACCAAAGCCGATCGCGTCGATGACGCCCGCGTAGCGGCGGTGCGCGACGAGGTGCAAGCCACCCTGGCGGAATATGGCTTTGGCGATGCGGCGCTGTTTGTCACCGTCGCCACCGAAGGGCGCGGTATCGATACCCTGCGCAGCCATCTGCAACAGCTTCCGGCCCGCGAACTGGCGGGCCAGCAGCGTTTTCGTCTGGCTATCGACCGGGCCTTCACCGTGAAGGGGGCGGGGCTGGTGGTAACCGGCACGGCGCTTTCCGGCGAGGTGCGGGTGGGCGACAGCCTGTGGCTGACCGGGGTGAACAAGAGCATGCGCGTGCGCGGCCTGCACGCCCAGAATCAGCCGGTGGAACAAGCCCATGCCGGGCAGCGCATCGCCCTGAATATCGCGGGTGATGCGGAGAAAGAGCAGCTGAACCGGGGCGACTGGCTGCTGGCGGACGCGCCGCCCGAGCCCTTCAGCCGGGTGATTGTCGCCCTGCAGGGCGAAACGGCGTTAAGCCAGTGGCAGCCGCTGCATATCCACCACGCCGCCCGCCACGTGACGGGGCGCGTCTCGCTGCTTGAGAACAACCTGGCGGAGCTGGTGCTGGACACTCCGCTATGGCTTGCCGATAACGACCGGCTGGTGCTGCGGGATATCTCGGCGCGCACCACCCTGGCGGGGGCACGGGTGGTTACGCTCAATCCGCCGCGCCGCGGCAAGCGTAAGCCGGAGTATCTAAGCTGGCTGGCACAGCTCGCCGGGGCAGAAAACGATCGTGACGCTCTGCTCACCCACCTTGAGCGCGGGGCGGTAAATCTGGTCGACTTCGCCTGGGCGCGGCAGCTTAGCGGAGAAGGGCTGCGCGAGCTGGCCCGGCAGCCGGACTTTATCCAGGCCGGATACAGCCTGCTGAACATGACCATTGCCGCCCGCTGGCAGCGCAAAATCCTCGAAACGCTCGCCACCTACCATCATCAGCATCAGGATGAGCCGGGGCCTGGGCGTGAACGGCTGCGGCGCATGGCGCTGCCGATGGAAGATGAAGCCCTGGTGCTGCTGCTGATTGAGCGGATGCGCGAGAGCGGGGATCTGCAAAGCTACCACGGCTGGCTGCACCTGCCGCAGCACAAGGCGGGCTTTACCGAAGAGCAGCAAACTATCTGGCAAAAAGCGCAGGCGCTATTTGGCGATGAGCCCTGGTGGGTCCGCGATCTGGCCCGCGAAACCGCCACCGACGAGCAGGCTATGCGCCAGACGCTGAAGCAGGCGGCGCAGCAGGGGCTGATTACGGCGATCGTTAAAGATCGTTATTACCGTAACGAGCGCATCATCGCGTTTGCCAACCTGATCCGCGAGCTGGATCAGACCCGGGGATCTACCTGCGCGGCCGATTTCCGCGACCGGCTGAACATCGGCCGCAAGCTGGCTATCCAGATCCTCGAGTATTTTAACCGCATCGGCTTTACCCGCCGCCGGGGCAACGACCACCTGCTGCGCGATGCCCAGCTCTTTGCCAGTGAGGCGAAGCCGCGTTAATCCTTTTTGCGGTTCAGATACTGTTTAGCCAGCCAGACGGCGCCAAGCCGGCCTGCCTGGTTACCCAGTTCACAGGGGAGGATGGGCACCTGCAGCGCCTCCCACTCGTCAAAGGTTTTAAGGTGTCTGTCGAGCAGTTGATAAATTTTCTTCTGCTCGCTGATCCCGCCGCCGATGAGCACCACCTGGGGGTCAAACATGGAGATGACGCTGTAGACGCCCCGGGAGAGAAAGCGCGCCCACTCTTCTACCGCTTCGCGCAGATGCAGATCGTTCTCCATCCGCTCGAACAGCTCTTCGCCTTTCGGCATCTCCTCTTCTGAGACCGCCAGCGCCCGGCGGCAGGCGGTCATCAGCCCTTTTGCCGAGGCCACTTCGTGCATCCCCTCGCCCTTATTGCCGACCGGCATGACCCCGAACTCCCCGGCGCGGTAGTGGGAGCCGCGCCAGAGATCGCCCCCTACCACGATGCCGCCGCCGATGCCGGTACCAAGGGTGATGCAGACGAAATGGTCGTAATCACGCCCCGCGCCGCGCCACAGCTCGCCGAGGGCCGCGCAGTTGGCGTCGTTTTCCGCCGTGACGGGCAGGTCGGTTAGCTCAGAAAACAGATCATAGAGATTAACGTTGTCCAGATAATCCAGCGCGCCGGCCTTCGCCGCCTTGCCGGTATGGGTGTTGATATGGCCGGGGAAGCTGACGCCTATCCCGGCAATCTCATGCTCTTTCTGGTATGCCTCGACTACCTCGCGCCACTTGTGCCTGAAGGTCTCTTCATCCTCCGGCGTATCAAACTGATCTTCCGTAAGTTCATTGCCATTCTCGTCAATTACGCCGTGTTTAATGTGGGTCCCGCCCACGTCAAAACCGATAAAAAGCTGCATTTATCCTTACCTCTTCAGACGGGTGCTCTGTAAGTATGGCTCAGGGCAAAAAACGGAACGTAAAGTAAGGTAATGCGTGAAGAGGCTCGCAAAGCGGGCGACGGCTGGCGAATTATTCACCAGTGCGGTCTACCTTTGAAGAGAGTTCACGCAAGGAGATGGCCATGACAAATAATCCTCCCTCATCGCGCATTCTGCCCGGCGAGTATGGTTTCCCGCTTCAGTTAAAAGCCCGCTACGACAACTTTATCGGCGGCGACTGGGTCGCCCCGGCCGACGGCGAGTATTACCAGAATTTAACCCCGGTTACCGGCCAGCCCCTGTGCGAAATCGCCAGCTCCGGTAAACGGGATATCGACCTGGCGCTGGATGCGGCCCACAAGGTGAAAGAGCAGTGGGGACGCACCTCGGTGCAGGATCGCGCCGCCGTGCTGTTCAAAATTGCCGATCGCATGGAGCAGAACCTGGAGCTGCTGGCCACCGCCGAAACCTGGGATAACGGCAAACCGATCCGCGAGACCATGGCCGCCGACGTGCCGCTGGCTATCGACCATTTCCGCTATTTTGCCTCCTGTATCCGCGCCCAGGAGGGGGGCATCAGCGAGGTGGACAGCGATACCGTGGCTTATCACTTCCACGAGCCGCTGGGGGTGGTGGGGCAGATCATTCCGTGGAACTTCCCGCTGCTGATGGCCGCCTGGAAACTCGCCCCGGCCCTGGCCGCCGGTAAC
>DKMV01000228.1 GCA_002469605.1 Leclercia sp. UBA7405 | reverse complement strand
CCCATCACCGGATCGCAGAAGTATTTCGCGTTAGGGTTAGCGGCCTTCACCTGGCGCACGATGCCGAGAATATGCTCGCCCTGCTCCGCCGAGCCCAGATAGCCGCTCAGCACCGCATCGCAGGTTTTAAGTTTGTCGATTGCCGCAATGCCCTGAACCACTTCGGTCAGATGGGCGGGCGGCATCACGCAGCCGGTCCACTGGCCATACTGCGTGTGGTTGGAGAACTGCACGGTGTTGAGGGGCCAGACGTTAGCCCCAAGACGGCGCATCGGGAACTCTGCGGCGCTGTTGCCAGCGTGGCCAAATACTACGTGGGACTGGATGGCGAGGATGTTCTTCATTTTTACTTACCACAACCCTGAAAAATTAAAGGGGCGTGGTTTCCCACGCCCCTGAGTACTCTTTTATTACTTCCAGCAGACCAGACAGAAATTCTTCTTACCGCGACGCAGCAGCGTGTAGCGGCCGAACAGACGATCGCCGTCGGTGAAGGTATATTCCGGATCGGCCTGTTTTTCGCCGTTAATAGTGATGGCGTTAGAGGCGATAGTCTTGCGCGCCTGCCCACGGGACGGCTGCAGCTCAGAATCGACCAGCGCCTGCATCAGGTCTGCGCCCTTTTCCATCTCAACCATAGGCACACCGTCCTGGGCGAGCTGTTCGAAGTCCGCTTCGCTCAGATCGCTCAGGGTGCCGTTAAACAGGCTGGCGGTAATGCGTTTTGCCGCGGCCAGACCCTCTTCGCCGTGCACCAGGCTGGTGACCTGATCCGCCAGCACATACTGCGCGCGCGGGGCTTTACCGCTGTTCTTGTCTTCTTCTTCCAGAGCGTTGATCTCTTCAAGATCCATAAAGGTGAAGAACTTGAGGAAGCGATAAACGTCGGCGTCGGCGGTGTTGATCCAGAACTGGTAGAACTTGTACGGGCTGGTCTTTTTCGGATCGAGCCACACCGCGCCGCCTTCGGTTTTACCAAACTTGGTGCCGTCGGCCTTGGTGATCAGCGGTACGGTCAGACCGAAGACCTGATTCTGGTGCAAACGACGGGTCAGGTCGATACCGGAGGTGATATTCCCCCACTGATCGGAGCCGCCAATCTGCAGAGAGACGCCGTGCAGCTTGTTCAGGCAGGCAAAGTCATAGCCCTGCAGCAGGTTATAGGAGAACTCGGTAAAAGAGATGCCCTGATCGTCACGGTTAAGACGCTGCTTCACCGCTTCTTTATTGATCATCTGATTAACTGAGAAGTGCTTGCCGATATCACGCAGGAAGGTCAGCACGTTCATGCTGCCAAACCAGTCGTAGTTGTTCGCGGCAATGGCCGAGTTCTCACCACAGTTAAAATCGAGGAAAGGTGCCACCTGTTTGCGGATTTTATCCACCCACTCCTGCACGGTATCTTCGGTGTTCAGTTTACGCTCGGCGGCTTTAAAGCTTGGGTCTCCAATCAGACCGGTTGCGCCGCCCACCAGCGCTACAGGCTTATGGCCTGCCTGCTGGAAGCGTTTCAGGCATAACAAAGGAACAAGATGCCCCAAATGCAAGCTGTCAGCGGTGGGATCGAAGCCGCAATAGAGCGCGATCGGGCCTTGCGCCAGCAGCGAAGCTAACGCTTCTTCGTCCGTCACCTGGGCTACCAGCCCTCGCTCTTGCAATTGTTTAATCAAGTTACTGCTTGCCATCCAATGCTCCATTTATTAACGACTGCACCTCTGTCGGTACACGACTTTTCGCCTGGTGCGAAAGAAACATAGAATAAAGCGCCAGCGCGGCGTGCGCTAGCGCTTAACACAACAAATTTCGGTGTTCAGGGAGCGAGACGGTCGATTTTCCACGCCTCGTTATCCCGCTGGTATAAAAAGCGGTCATGCAGGCGGTGTTCGCCCCCCTGCCAGAACTCCATCTGATCGATGGCGATGCGGAACCCGCCCCAGAAACTCGGCAAGGGTACCTCGCCCTGCTGGAACTTCTGCTTAAGCTCCATGAACTTGCTCTCCAGCACGCCGCGCGCCGAAATGCGGCTCGACTGCTTAGAGACCCAGGCGCCGATCTGGCTGTCGCGTGGACGGCTGTGGAAATACTTCAGCACTTCAAAGGTAGAGAGGCGTTCGGCCTTGCCGGTGACCATCACCTGGCGCTCCAGCATATGCCAGGGGAACAGCAGGCTGACGCGGGGGTTATTTTCAATCTGATGGGCTTTGCGGCTGCCGAGGTTGGTATAGAAGACCAGCCCTTTATCATCGTAGTGTTTAAGCAGCACGATGCGTTGATAAGGTTGACCCTGTTCGTCAACGGTTGCCACGACCATGGCGGTGGGATCGGCGAGCTTCGCGTCACAGGCCTGCTTCAGCCAGCACTCAAACAGCACCAGCGGTTCAGCAGGGAGATCCTGGCGGCGCAGACCGCCTTTGGTGTATTCACGGCGCAGATGCGCAATTTGCTGCAATTCGTCGTTAGTTGACATGGCGTTAACTGAGATGAAGATCGGGTGGCGCTATTGTGCGCCGCCCCTTTAAAAATCTCAACGCTTCGGATTTTGCAGCTGACAGTTGTTCATCACGATATGGTCGCGCTTATATACGGTGGCGCTGTCGCCCTTCGACCAGAAAACGTAGATCCCGTCGGTATAGCGCGCGCCGGACGCGGAGATACCCTGCTGGAGGTTCAGCAGCTTATTGTCATAAACGAAGCTGACTTCCTGGCGCGTGTTATCGAGCTTAACGGTGAGCGGCTTCTCGTCGCACTGGTACTCCAGCGTATCGGTGTGCATACGATCAACAAACTGGTTGTAGTAGCTACAGCCGGCGAGTAAGAAAGGGACAGCAATAAGCAGCAGTTTTTTCATGGGTCTGTTCCAACGACTTTCCTGGTCCTGGAGGGCGATATCGCCCTCCCACATACCGGATAGTCTACCGGGCAGCCCCGCGGCAAAAACTCGGTTAACTCTGATTTTGCCGTGGGTTAGCGGGATAGACCGCCCCCAGCACGCTCGCCTCCCGGGCGCCCGTCACCGAAGGTAAATTCCCCGGCCTGCCCGCTACCGTACACCAGGCGAGCCAGGCAAAGGCCAGCGCTTCCATGTCGTCGCCGCTGATGCCAGCCTCGTCGGTGGTGGAGACTTCGATGCCCGGCAATAACGCCGCCAGACGCGCCATCAGCAGCGGGTTGCGGCTCCCGCCGCCGCACACCAGAAGACGCTCGCAGCCGCCGCTTAGCTGCACCTGTTCGGAGATGGATACCGCCGTCAGCTCGGCGAGGGTTGCCTGCACGTCCTGGGCTAACAGGCCAGGGAACGGCGCCAGCTGACGCTCCAGCCAGCCGTAGTTGAAATATTCGCGCCCGGTGCTTTTTGGCGCCGGTGCGGCGAAATAGGGATCGCTGAGCATATTTTGCAGCAGAGGCAAAATCACTTTACCGCTGCAGGCCCAGCCGGCGTCTTTGTCATAGGGTTTACCCAGCTGACGCCAGATCCAGGCGTCCATCAGCATATTGCCCGGCCCGGTATCATATCCCCGCACCGGCTGCTCAGGAATGAGCATCGAGAGATTAGCAATACCGCCGATGTTGAGCACCATCCGCCGCTCCACCGGATGCGCCAGCAAAGCATGATGGAACGCAGGCACCAGCGGCGCCCCCTGCCCGCCAAGGGCCATATCCCGACGGCGGAAGTCGCCGACCACCGTCACACCGGTTAAGGCAACGATCTGGTTATTATCGCCAATCTGTAGCGTATGGGGCGCCTCGCCGGTCGGTTCATGCCAGACGGTTTGTCCGTGGCAGCCGATGGCGACAATATCCTGCGCACGAAGGTTCTCCTGGTGCATCAGCGCCTGCACCGCTTCAGCAAAGAGTCGTCCCAGGCGGGTATCCAGCTGTCCCAGCTGGGAGAGCGTCAGCTGCTGACCCTGGCAGATATCAAGAATGGCCGTTTTGATGGCGGGGGGAATGGGCCAACTCAGGCTGGCCTGCTGCGCCACAACATTTTCATCAATTGCGGCGAGAACAACATCCACGCCATCCAGACTGGTTCCTGACATAACGCCGATATAGCGACCCGATATCATACGCTTTCCTTAATTCGCGAATTCGCGTGGAGTAATGGCCCACTCCACCATAAACGCAGCGCCAAATCTATGATGAGATAATACTTTTTAACAATAGCGACGGTATGTCACCTTTCCAGGATTTTTCTTCGCGCTTATGGCAAAGGAATAACCACCGTTTATCTCCGGTTAAAGCAAAATCCAGTACCTTTTTGCAGGGGTTTGAGCAAAGATATGACCAATGGCAGCCGATGCCGTATAATTTAGCCATAACGGATGCTCATTGAGCGTTATTTGGTGAACAGGAGATTCAAATGATTTTACGTGTACTGGCCGTTACCATGGTGGGATTCACCCTGGCGGGTTGCGTGAACGACAACTCCCTTTCCGGAGATGTCTACAGCGCTTCTGAGGCAAAACAGGTTCAGAACGTGACTTACGGAACCGTTGTTAACGCTCGCCCGGTGCAGATCCAGGGTGGAGACGATACTAACGTGATTGGTGCACTGGGCGGTGCGGTACTGGGCGGCTTCCTCGGTAACACCGTGGGTGGCGGTACCGGTCGTAGCCTGGCGACGGCAGCAGGTGCCATTGCAGGCGGCGTCGCTGGTCAGGGCGTTCAGGGTGCAATGAATAAAACTCAGGGCGTGGAGTTAGAGATCCGTAAAGACGACGGCAGCACTATTATGGTCGTCCAGAAACAGGGTGCTACCCGCTTCTCTGCCGGTCAGCGCGTGGTTCTGGCCAGCAATGGTGCCCAGGTTACCGTCTCTCCGCGTTAATGCCTTATCTTTATGCCAAAAAAAAGCCTTGCTGATGCAAGGCTTTTTTATGCACAACGCTTAGCTGCGGGACTGAAGTTCGTGAATGTTCTGCTCCAGACGGGCAATCAACGAAATCAGCTGTTCGAGCTCCTGCTCTGAGAAACCTGAAAGGATCTCCCCCCGCGTTTTGCTGATCACGGCTTCCATCTCGGTGATGATAGGCTCGGCCTTTTCCGTGAGCTTGATGCGTTTAGCGCGACGATCGCTGGCGCAGGTTTGACGGGAGATAAGCCCCTTATCTTCCAGCTGATCGAGCGTGCGGACCAGAGAAGGCTGTTCAATACCTATCGCTTTTGCCAGTTGAATTTGCGACTGATCGGGGGGCAGCTGATGAATGTTATGCAGCGTTACCCAATGCGTTTGCGTCAATTCCAGCGGTTTCAGGCGATGGTCAATCAGAGCACGCCAGATGCGTACTAACCTTGCCAGATCAGACCCTAGTGGCGATTCCAATTTCATCTCCTTATAATTAGCTTGCTAAGTTATTATACTGATTTTAAGATAGTGTGCAGCATTTATATTGCCAAAACAAATGCAAAGCTGCATACGTCCATGCTGACACCTTGATTTATACTCAATTCAGACGCCACTGCGCGTTGTAGCGGTCCACAGGACCTCTTTTCATCTGCAAAGGAATGGGCTGGTGAACTTTACATCTCTCGCCGCGGGGCTACCGCTTCAGGATCTCATCGTTGGTGCGTCCATCTATTTTCCTCCATTATTCAAAGCGGTAATACCGGGATTCTTCCTCTGGCTGATGGTGCACCGGCTGCTGCGCGACTGGCTCTACGCCGGTGAGATCTGGCACCCGATGCTGATGGATCTCTCCCTGTTCGTACTCTGCGTTTGCCTGGCCCTTATTGTGTTGATTGTGTGGTGACGACCGTGTTGAAAACCCTTAAATATTTTTTGAGTTTAGCGATCCTCGCCCTGGCGCTGCTGGCCGGCTGGTGGCTGTGGAATTACTACATGCAGTCGCCCTGGACGCGGGACGGTAAAATACGCGCCGAACAGGTGAGCGTTACCCCGCAGGTCTCCGGCGCCATTACCCGCCTGCTGGTAAAGGATAACCAGTTTGTCCACGCCGGCGATGTCCTGTTCCATATTGATGAAACCCCGTATCACATTGCGGTGCTGAATGCGCAGGCGCAGCTGGCGCGGGCGCAATCCGATCTGGCAAAAGCCAACAACGAAGCCAGCCGTCGGCGTCATCTGCCGCAGAACTATATCTCCGCCGAGGATCTTGATACCGCCAACCTGAACGTGAAGGCGATGCAGGCGAGCGTGAAGGTGGCCGAAGCGACCCTTAAGCAGGCAGAGTGGCAGCTGAGTCAGACGGTGGTCACCGCCCCGGTAGACGGCTGGGTTACCAGCCTTTCTACCCGTTCGGGGGATTACGCTACCGGCGGGCAGCCGCTGTTTGCGCTGGTGGATAGCCACTCCTTTTACGTGGTGGGCTATTTTGAAGAGACCAAGCTGCGCCACATCCGCGCCGGTGCGCCTGCGCAGATCACCCTTTACAGCGGCGGCGTGAAGTTACAGGGTCACGTGGGCAGTATCGGGCGCGCCATTTACGATCAAAGCGTCGAGACCGACTCAGGCCTGGTGCCGGACGTGAAGCCCAATATCCCCTGGGTGCGGCTGGCCCAGCGCGTGCCGGTGCGTATTGAGTTCGATAAGCTGCCTGCGGAGATCATCCTGGTCTCAGGCACCACCTGCACCGTTTCCGTGAGCGCTGCCCGGTGACAGGGTTGCCCCTCTCCTGGCGTAACGCGCCATGGATAAAAGCCACCCCGGCCCAGTGGCGCTACGCGCTGCGTAACGGGATCGCCATGTGTCTGGCGCTCACCATCGCCTACTACCTGAATCTGGACGAGCCCTACTGGGCCATGACCTCTGCGGCGGTGGTCAGCTTCCCGACCGTTGGCGGGGTGATCAGTAAAAGCCTCGGGCGGGTGGCAGGCAGCCTGCTGGGCGCGACCGCCGCCCTGATTATCGCCGGCCATACCCTGAACGATCCTTGGCTGTTTTTATTCAGCATGGCGCTCTGGCTGGGGTTCTGCACCTGGGCCTGCGCCCACTTTATGAATAATGTCGCCTATGCCTTTCAGCTGGCGGGCTATACCGCGGCGATTATTGCCTTTCCGGTAATTAATATTCTGGAGACCACCGAGCTGTGGGATATCGCCCAGGCGCGCGTCTGTGAGGTGATCGTGGGGATCCTCTGCGGCGGGCTGATGATGATGATCCTGCCCAGTACCTCTGACGGCACCGCCCTGACCAGCGCCCTAAAGAGCATGAACGCCCGCCTGCTGGAACATGCCAGCCTGCTCTGGCAGCCGGACTCCAACGACGCCATTCGCCTGGCGCATGAGAAGGTTATTGCCCAGATCCTGACCACCAATCTGCTGCGTATCCAGGCCTTCTGGAGCCACTACCGCTTTCGTCGGCAGAATGCGCTGCTGAACTATTTACTGCACCAGCAGCTGCGCATGACCAGCGCTATCTCCAGCCTGCGCCGGATGCTGCTCAACTGGCCTAATCCTCCCGCCGACATCCGGGCGATCGTGGAACGGCTGCTGACCGCCCTCGGCCAGCCGCAGACCGACTTTTACGCCGTGGCGCGCATTATCGCTCCGCTGAAGCCGCACGACGTGCAGGACTATCGTCAGCACGCCTTCTATCAACGCCTGCGCTATTTTTGTCGGCTCTATCTGCGCAACCGACGCTGGATAGCTGCCCTGGAAGAGGCGA
This sequence comes from Leclercia sp. UBA7405, assembly GCA_002469605.1. Lineage (GTDB taxonomy): Bacteria > Pseudomonadota > Gammaproteobacteria > Enterobacterales > Enterobacteriaceae > Enterobacter. The sequence goes on along the minus strand of DKMV01000228.1, from coordinate 9,656 downwards.
CGCCAGTCACTACCTTCAATGTCCCTCGCAGCCCGGCCCTGGCGCGCCACACGGATAACCTCGAAGCCCTGTGGAGCGGTTTTCGCACCTTCAGCGTCCTGAGCCTGATTGGCGCCTGGGCCCTGAACGCCCAGTGGGATGCCGGCAGCGCCGCGCTTACGCTTGCGGCCATCAGCAGCGTGCTCTATTCGGTCTCCCCCTCGCCCTTTAACTCGTTAAACCTGCTGCTGCGCACCCTGGTGCTGTTGTCGCTGTTTAGCTTTGTGGTGAAGTTCGGCCTGATGGTGCAGATAACCGACCTCTGGCAGTTTTTGCTTTTCCTCTTCCCCCTGCTTACCACCATGCAACTGCTGAAGCTGCAGATGCCAAAGCTGGCAGGCCTCTGGGGCCAGCTGATTGTCTTTATGGGTTCGTTTATTTCGGTGACCAATCCGCCAATCTACGACTTTGCCGATTTCCTGAACGACAACCTGGCGAAGATCCTCGGCGTCGGGCTGGTGTGGCTGGCTTTTGCGGTCCTGCGTCCGGGCTCGGATGCGCGCAAAAGTCGGCGTCATATTCGTAAAATACGCCAGGGCTTTATCGACCAGCTTAGCCGCCGACCGCGGCTGGATGAGAACGGCTATGAATCTCTGGTTTACCATCACGTGAGCCAGCTTAACGCCAGCCAGGATACCGAGGCGCGCCGCTGGCTGCTGCGCTGGGGGGTGGTGTTATTAAACTGTTCCCACGTGGTGTGGCAACTGCGTGACTGGGAGACGCGCTCCGATCCGCTGTCGCAGGTGCGGGATGTCTGTATCGCCCTGCTACGGGACGTGATGAGCGAACGCGGCGTACAACAGCGTCCGCTTGCCACTACCCTGGATGAGCTCCAGCGCATCTGCAATACGCTGGCCCATCATCCGCAGCCGGCGGCACGGGAGCTGGCCGCCCTGATCTGGCGTTTATACTGCTCGCTTTCTCAGCTGGAGCAGGCCCCCGCGCCGGGCACTATTGTGGATCAGATCACGCCGCAGGCGTAGCGTTCACCGCCGCCGCCCAGCGGTTTTGGCTGGTCAGACATATTGTCGCCGCCGACGTGGATCATCAGCGCCTTGCCCTTCACTTCATCCAGCTTTTTCAGGCGCGGCGCGACAACCGGATCCGTTGCTTTGCCGTCGTTATTGACCACCAGCACCGGGAGATCGCCGAGGTGACCCATCCCTTCTGGCCCTTCGTGCTTGCCGGATTTATGCGGATCAAGATGGCCGCCCGCCGCTTCCGCCGCGGACATTTTGCCCTCTTTCATGGCGGGCTCGCAGGAGCCGTTGGCATGGATATGATAGCCGTGCTCGCCGGGCGGCAGGCCATTGAGGTTGGGGGAAAACTCCAGCCCTTTATCGGTTTCGGTAATTTTTACCGAGCCGATCGACTGGCCGACGCCCTGCGGGGTGACGAGGTGCATCTCAACGTCGTCGCTGGCAGCCTGCGCAGCCGCGCTGACTACCAGCGTTAACATTGCCAGGGTAAAACGCTTCATAGGATCTCCTTAGGTAATTTTCGCCCCTTAAGTCTAAACCAGAGGCGAGGATTTCACCGGGAGGTCATGACTCCCGTCAGGGCACGTCGTAGCCCAGGGCTGCTTTACGGATACGGAACCACTGCTGGCGCGTCATATTCAGCTCCTGTGCGGCAATAGCCGAACGCACGCGCTCGATTTTGCCGGAGCCGATAATCGGCAGCGGCTGCGAAGGCAGGCGCAGCACCCAGGCATAAACCACTTGCTCAATAGTTTCAGCGTTCAGTTCCTGAGCCACCTGCGCCAGTTCGTCGCGCAGCGGCTGGAACTGCTCGTCATTAAACAGACGACCGCCGCCGAGGCAGGACCACGCCATCGGGCGTACCCGCAGCTGCTGGAGCTGGTCCAGAGTGCCGTCGAGGAGCAGCGGCTGATGCACCGGGGAGAGCTCAACCTGGTTGGTGGCGAGGGTGAATGGCAGGCGCGATTGCAGCAGGGCAAACTGGGCCGGCGTAAAGTTGGAGACACCAAAATGGCGTACTTTGCCGCTCTGGTGCAGGGCCAGAAACGCTTCGGCAACTTCATCGGCGTCCATCAGCGGGTCCGGGCGGTGGATCAGCAGCAGGTCAATGGCGTCCGTCGCAAGATTGACCAGCGACTGTTCGGCGCTTTTCACAATATGGTCGCGATCGGTGATGTAGTGTCCCAGCGCGTGCTCCGGCTTCGCGGTAGTGGCAATGCCGCACTTGGTGACGATCTCCATCCGCTGACGCAGCCCCGGCGCCAGCTTGATGGCCTCGCCAAACGCCGCTTCGCACAGGTAGCCGCCGTAAATATCCGCGTGATCGACGGTGGAGATCCCCAGATCAAGATGCTCTTCAATAAAGCTCACCAGCTGGCGGGGGGACATATTCCAGTCCATTAAACGCCAGTAGCCCATTACGAAACGAGAGAACTCCGGCCCCTGCGGCGCGAGGGTAATACGCTGAACCATGACACTTTCCTCAGAAAAAAGATTGCGGTGAGTATACGCATTTTAAGGGTTAAAAAAGTGAGGGTTGCTGGGGTTCTTCGGTTTCGGGGGCTTTGTTTGCGCGTAATTTGCGCAGCAGGCGCTGGCGGCACAGGCGCAGAACCTCCTGCTTCTGGGCGTCGCTCAGGGATTGCCAGTTAAAGCGCTCTTCGCGGCTGCGCATGCATCCCCGGCAAAAGCCGCGCTCATCAGACTGACAAATACCCCGACACGGGCTTTGAACAGGAAAAAACTCCAGTTGTTCAGCCACATTTTCCTCCTGCCCCCATGAATACCGTAAAGTGAAGACCTTAACCCCCGCGAACGCAAGGCGACAACGGCAGAAATGTGGCGCTAAGGTTTCGCTAATCTTCGCTTCTTATACTCGCGTCATCAAAACAATGAACGGTTTTTATGATGATGCGCTTACCTAAAAAGTTACAGTGTAACGATATAAAATTTACCCTGGGCTGCGCCCTGCTCTTTACGCTGCTCAATGCCCTGTTTATTCACCGCAGCTGGGAAATCATCGCCCCCGCCAGGCTCCACGATATGCTGTTCGCCCTCTCGGTGCCGGTGGTGCTTTTTTGCGGCTGGGTAATGGTCTTCAGCATTCTTAATATTCCGCTGCTGCGTAAACCGCTGCTGGTGCTGCTGACGGTCGGCTGCGCCGCCGCCACCTACTTTATGTTTACCTACGGCGCGGTGATCGACCAGAACATGATGGTCAACGTTTTCGAAACTAACTCACAGGAAGCGACAGCCCTTCTTACCCCGCAGCTGGTGCTGTGGCTGGTGGTGGCGGGCGTAGTGCCCTCCGCAATACTGCTGACAATCCGCATCAGGCCGGCAAAGTGGTGGCACCTGCTGCTGATGCGCCTGGCAGCGCTGCTTGGCAGCCTGCTGGTGATCATCCTGATTGCGGCCGTGTTTTATAAGGACTACGCCTCGCTGTTTCGCAACAACAAGAGCATCGTGAAAATGGTCACCCCGGCAAACTACGTCAGCGCGGTAGTCAAGTACAGCAAAGCGCGCTGGTTTGCCGGGGATCAGACCCTGATCCGCCTGGGAGAGGATGCGCACAAAGGTCCGGTGCTGCTGGCACAGAATAAGAAAACGGTGCTGGTGCTGGTGGTGGGCGAAGCTTCGCGCGCGCAAAACTACTCCCTGAACGGCTATGGCCGCGACACCAATCCCGAGCTGCAAAAGCAGGATATGATTAACTTCCCGCAGGCCTCCTCCTGCGGCACCGAGACGGCGGTCTCCGTGCCCTGCATGTTCTCTGGCATGCCGCGCAAACAGTATGACGCCGATCTCGCGCGTCATCAGGAGGGGCTTTTGGACGTGCTGGCCCATGCCGGGATCAACCTGCTATGGCGCGATAATGACGGCGGCTGCAAGGGCGCCTGCTCGCGCATCCCCTTTACCGACATGACCCAATGGAAGCTGACCACCTTCTGTAAAAACAACGTCTGCATTGATGACGCCGATCTCTATCGCCTGGACAAGGTGCTGGATGGCATTAAGCAGGACAGCGTGGTGGTGATCCACCTGATGGGCAGCCACGGTCCGGCCTATTATCAGCGCTATCCCGAGGAGTACCGCCGATTTACGCCGACCTGCGACACCAATGAAATCCAGAACTGTGACCACCAGTCGCTGCTTAATACTTACGACAACACCATCCTGTATACCGACAGCGTGGTGAGTAAAACCATAGACTTGCTCAGGGCGCGCCAGGCCCGGCTGAACACGGCGCTGGTCTATCTTTCCGATCACGGTGAGTCGCTGGGTGAAAACGGCATCTATCTGCACGGCACCCCTTACATGCTGGCGCCGGAACAGCAGACCCATATTCCCTTTATGTTCTGGCTGTCGGCGGATTATCAAAAAGGGTTCGGCATTGATGCCCAGTGTCTGCGTCAGCAGGCGAAAGACGAGGCGGTTTCCCAGGATAATCTTTTCTCCACGGTGCTGGGAATGATGAACGTCCAGACCGCGGTTTATCAGCCCGAAATGGATCTGCTCAGCCGCTGTCGCCAACGCTGAGGCTTGCATTAGACCGATTGGTCTATTAGAGTGGGGGCCATGAACAGACATACTGAACACGATACGCGCGAACATCTTTTGGCTACCGGCGAGCGACTCTGCATGCACCGGGGCTTTACCGGCATGGGGTTGAGCGAACTGCTTAAAACCGCCGATGTCCCCAAGGGTTCATTTTACCACTACTTCCGCTCGAAAGAGGCGTTTGGCGTGGCGATGCTGGAGCGGCACTATGCCATGTACCACCAGCGCCTCGCCGGCCACTTCACGGACGGAAAAGGTAATCATCGCGATCGTGTGCTGGCTTACTACCAGGAGACGCTGAATCAGTTTTGCCAGCAGGGCATTATCAGCGGCTGTCTCACGGTTAAGCTGTCCGCCGAGGTGTGCGATCTGTCAGAAGATATGCGCGCGGCGATGGACAAAGGCGCGAGCGGCGTGATCGCCCTACTCGGCCAGGCCCTGGACAGGGGCCGCCGCGAAAAATCGCTGGCCTTCATCGGCGATGCGCAGACCCAGGCGCAGGTGCTTTACTCTCTGTGGCTGGGGGCTAATCTGCAGGCCAAGATTTCGCGCAGCGCCGTTCCGCTGGAGAGCGCGCTGGCGCACGTACAGAACATCATTGCTACGCCTGGCACTTAACAGGCGTTTTTTTTCATTACTTACTAGACGACCGGTCTACTCAGGAGACGCTATGTCAGCAGAAAAGTTATTTACGCCACTGAAAGTGGGCGCCGTTACCGCCCCTAACCGCGTGTTTATGGCACCCCTTACCCGTCTGCGCAGCATCGAGCCGGGCGATATCCCGACGCCGCTGATGGGCGAATACTATCGCCAGCGCGCCAGCTCAGGGCTTATCATCTCTGAAGCCACCCAGATTTCCGCCCAGGCGAAAGGTTACGCCGGCGCACCGGGGCTGCACAGCCCGGAACAGATCGCTGCCTGGAAGAAGATCACCGATGGCGTCCACGCTGAAGATGGCCGTATTGCCGTTCAGCTGTGGCACACCGGGCGTATCTCCCACAGCAGCATCCAGCCTGGCGGCCAGGCACCGGTTTCTGCCTCTGCCATTAACGCCGGTACCCGCACCTCCCTGCGCGATGAAAACGGCCATGCGATCCGCGTCGATACCACTACCCCGCGCGCGCTGGAGCTCGACGAGATCCCGGGCATCGTCAACGACTTCCGCCAGGCGGTGGCTAACGCTCGTGAAGCGGGCTTCGATATGGCAGAGCTGCACTCGGCCCACGGTTATCTGCTGCACCAGTTCCTCTCCCCGTCTTCTAACCAGCGTACCGACCAGTATGGCGGCAGCGTCGAGAACCGCGCGCGCCTGGTGCTGGAAGTGGTGGATGCCGTCTGTGCCGAGTGGGGCGCCGACCGTATCGGTATTCGCGTCTCGCCGATTGGCACCTTCCAGAACGTGGATAACGGTCCGAACGAAGAGGCCGATGCGCTTTATCTTATCGAAGAGCTGGCGAAACGCGGCATTGCTTACCTGCACATGTCCGAGCCGGACTGGGCCGGTGGCGAGCCTTACACCGATGCTTTCCGTGAGAAAGTACGAGCACGCTTCCAGGGCGTGATTATCGGTGCCGGTGCTTACACTCCGGAAAAAGCAGAAGATCTGATTAACAAAGGTCTGATCGATGCGGTGGCCTTCGGTCGCGACTATATCGCCAACCCGGATCTGGTTGCCCGCCTGCAGCGCAAAGCCGAACTCAATCCGCAGCGCCCGGAAAGCTTCTACGGCGGCGGCGCGGAAGGCTACACCGACTACCCCTCTTTATAATCCCCGCATTGATTGATAGCGGCGACGGTTCGCCGCTATACTAAAACATCGTTTCTGTTCAAGATGATAAAAAGCTAAGAGGATAATATGCGCTTACTTCACACCATGCTGCGCGTTGGCGACCTGCAACGTTCCATCGCGTTCTACACTAACGTGCTGGGCATGAAACTGCTGCGCACCAGCGAAAACCCGGAATATAAATACTCCCTCGCCTTTGTTGGTTACGGCGAAGAGAGCGAAGAAGCGGTCATTGAGCTGACCTATAACTGGGGCGTGGAGAGCTATGAGCTGGGTACCGCTTATGGCCATATCGCACTGGAAGTGGACAACGCCGCAGAAGCGTGCGAGCGCATCCGTGCTAACGGCGGCAACGTGACCCGTGAAGCGGGCCCGGTTAAAGGCGGCACCACCGTTATCGCCTTCGTTGAAGATCCGGACGGCTATAAAATCGAACTGATCGAAGCCAAAGACGCCGGTCGCGGTCTGGGCAATTAATCCCTCAGGGCGCACTACGCGCCCGTTGTTTTACTGCATCCCGCCTTAAAATTTGCCATAATGCGCACTGCTTTTTCTCCTTTTTAAGAGACCCAGATGTCCGATATCGCTCAATTTTCCGGTCTGTGCGACCGTTTTCGTGGTTTTTATCCCGTCGTCATTGATGTTGAAACTGCAGGATTTAATGCCAAAACCGATGCGCTGCTTGAGATTGCCGCTATCACATTGAAAATGGATGAACAGGGCTGGTTAATGCCGGACGAAACGTTGCATTTTCACGTGGAACCTTTCGAAGGGGCGAATCTCCAGCCTGAGGCGCTGGCCTTTAACGGTATCGATCCCCACAACCCACTTCGCGGCGCGGTGAGCGAATATGACGCCCTGCATGCCATCTTCAAAATGGTGCGCAAGGGAATGAAAGAGCAGAACTGCAACCGGGCCATTATGGTCGCGCATAACGCCACCTTCGATCACAGCTTTATGATGGCCGCCGCCGAGCGTGGCTCGCTGAAGCGCAATCCGTTCCACCCCTTTGTCACCTTTGATACCGCCGCCCTGAGCGGTCTGGCGCTGGGCCAGACGGTGTTATCAAAAGCCTGCATTACCGCAGGCATTGATTTTGACGGCACCCAGGCCCACTCGGCGCTCTATGATACCGAGCGTACCGCCGAACTGTTCTGCGAAATCGTTAACCGCTGGAAACGGCTGGGCGGCTGGCCGCTGCCAACGCCTGAAAGCGAAGCATAAAAAAAGCGACCCTCAGGGTCGCTTTTTTGCATGGCGCAGAAATTACTCGGCGCCCGGCTCTTCAGACTTGTACTTGGCAGCGGTCTCTTTGATCAGCTGCTGCAGTTCACCGCGCTGATACATCTCGATCAGAATGTCGCAGCCGCCAACCAGTTCACCATCCACCCACAGCTGCGGGAAGGTCGGCCAGTTTGCATATTTCGGCAGCTCGGCGCGAATATCCGGGTTCTGCAGAATATCAACGTAAGCAAAACGTTCGCCACAGGCAGAAAGCGCCTGCACGGCTTGCGCGGAGAAACCGCAGCTCGGCAGCTTCGGAGAACCTTTCATGTAAAGGAGGATCGGGTTTTCAGCAATCTGCTGCTGAATTTTTTCAATAGTGGTGCTCATGTTTTGCTTCCTTTAACTTCTGTTACGGCAGGTCTCTCATTGTAGCGTTTCAGACCCACGACGGAAAATAACATTTTTGTCACGTTAACTATTTTATCGCGCCCTTTATTAAGCTGCATTTAAAATTCAGGTTAACCGGCAAAAACGGCCAGGGCTGCTCGCAGGATGGGCAATCTGACTTAAAAATAGACAATTTTTTTCGCTGATTTCCGAAACCTGGAGGTAACGACAAAAAGTTTATTAACTTAGAACGTTCTTATGGATTAGAATCGACGAGTTTTGTAAATCACACGCGGGCACTATTGTTGCCCGACATTACCAGGGGAATGCCCAGTGGCGCGGATAACTAAAATCTCGATCACGCTCTGTGCTTTGCTGTTTACCACGCTGACCTTTACGCCTGTGGCTAATGCCTCAGAACAGGCGCGGGCTTCGGCCGTGCATAAGAAGCATCTGGCGAAAGTGACGGAGCCGAAAAAAAAGAGCAGCAGTAAAACCACAAAAAAAGAGAGCACCAGTAAAAAAAGCAGCAGCAAAAAAAGCCTCGCAAAAAAACAGAACACCGCTTCCAGCCCAAAAAATAAATCCTCTTCCCGCACTTCGCCCAAAACGCTGAAAACCGCGTCGCGCGTGGTGACAGAAAAATGCACGGCCCGTAAAGGGCATAAAGCGAAATGCGTTAAAACCAGCAAGACCACAACCCTTGCCGAGGCGCATAAAGTGCGCATGCAGAAAGCGCAAAAAACGGCCATGAATAAGCTGATGGGCCAGATTGGCAAACCCTACCGTTGGGGAGGCAATTCACCCCGTACCGGCTTCGACTGCAGCGGTCTGGTTTATTATGCCTATAAAGATCTGGTTAAATTCCGTATCCCACGCACCGCTAATGAGATGTATCACCTGCGCGATGCGTCACCGGTTGAGCGGGGCGAGCTGGAGAGTGGCGATCTGGTCTTCTTCCGCACCCAGGGTCGCGGAACGGCGGATCACGTTGGGGTGTATGTCGGTAACGGCAAATTTATCCAGTCTCCGCGCAGCGGGCGGGATATTCAGATAACTTCCCTGAGCGAAGATTACTGGCAGCGCCACTATGTGGGTGCCCGTCGCGTAATGACGCCGAAAACCATTCGTTAATCCCCTGCCCCGCTGCGTTAACAGCGGGGCAGTTTTTTGTGCCTTATTCCGCCGCGCAAACCCTTTCAGGCTGTCGACGTCCCGATGCCAGCACCAGAATCAGCCCCAGTGCCGCGATGATCGCACCCATAACCGGTACAAAGCTGTAGCCCATGCCGCTTGAGATCACCGCTCCACCGGCCGCCGCTCCCAGCGCGTTCCCGAGGTTAAAGGCGCCGATATTGACCGAAGAAGAGAGTCCCGGCGCCTCGCTGGCCACGCGCATAACGCGCATCTGCAAAGGCGGTACCACCGCAAAGGTCGCGGCGCCCCACACCACCATACTGACAGCCGCACCAATCTGGCTCTGCGCCAGCCACGGGATCGCCAGCATGATTGCGATCAGCAGGAGTAAAAATCCTTTCAGCGTGCCGGTAACCGACCGGTCCGCCAGTTTCCCGCCCAGGTAGTTGCCCAGGGAGAACCCTACCCCAATCAATACCAGCATGGCGGTGACAAATACCGGGGTGGCGTGGGTGATATCATGCATCACCGGCGAACTA
>DKMV01000113.1 GCA_002469605.1 Leclercia sp. UBA7405 | reverse complement strand
GGCGCGATCCGTATGGACTGCTCCTCCGAGTGTGCGATGGCCGGTCTGCTGGCCCTGCGCGATAAGTTCGATTTGGCCTTTGCCAACGACCCGGACTACGACCGCCACGGTATCGTCACCCCGGCCGGGCTGATGAACCCTAACCACTATCTGGCCGTTGCCATCAACTACCTGTTCCAGCACCGCCCGCAGTGGGGCAAAGAGGTAGCAGTAGGTAAAACCCTGGTCTCCTCGGCAATGATCGACCGCGTGGTAAACGACCTTGGCCGCAAGCTGGTGGAAGTGCCGGTTGGCTTCAAGTGGTTCGTTGACGGCCTGCACGATGGCAGCTTCGGTTTTGGCGGCGAAGAGAGTGCTGGCGCCTCCTTCCTGCGCTTCGACGGCACCCCGTGGTCTACCGATAAAGACGGCATCATTATGTGCCTGCTGGCGGCAGAGATTACCGCCGTTACCGGTAAGAATCCGCAGGAGCACTACAACGAGCTGGCGGCACGCTTTGGCGCCCCGAGCTATAACCGCATCCAGGCCGGCGCCTCTTCAGCCCAGAAAGCGGCGCTCTCTAAACTCTCTCCGGAGATGGTCAGCGCCGACACCCTGGCGGGCGATCCTATCACCGCACGTCTGACGGCGGCACCGGGCAACGGCGCAGCCATTGGCGGCCTGAAGGTGATGACCGATAACGGCTGGTTTGCAGCCCGTCCGTCCGGTACCGAAGATGCCTACAAAATCTACTGTGAAAGCTTCCTCGGCGACGAACACCGTAAGCTGATTGAGAAAGAAGCGGTAGAGATTGTCAGCGAAGTGCTGAAAAACGCGTAAGAGTATTTTGTGTGCCGGGCGGCACTGCGTTTGCCCGGCCTGCAATCACATTAGTCAGCCCGGTAAGCGCCTGCGCCACCGGGCTTTGTTTTAACTATGTTTGTTCTTCAGTTCAAAGCGCGGTGACACCAGGCCGTACAGCGTCCAGCCCATAAACGTCACCATCGCCCCATACAGCATCGCTTCCTGGCCTGACGAGTAAAGCGCGTAGAAGCTATAAATTGCGCCAATCAACGCCACGATATTCGCCGCCTTCGCTTTACGCGGATCCACCTTCGCCACTTTCTGAATAATCACCAGTGCCGCCATCGACAAAATGTACGGAATGATGTTCGTCACCACCGCCAGGTTAACCAGCACGTTGAACTGGCTGTTCAGCGACGGGCTAATGGTCATCAGCGACAGGCCGCTCTGGAAAATCACGATGGCCAACATCCCCTGCACCGGCGCGTCTGCTTTGGTTACGCGGGAGAAAATTTTCGGGAAATACCCTTCGTCAGCGGAGGATTTAAAGACCTGGGCAATAGTGAACTGCCAGCCGAGCAGCGAGCCGCAGCAGGACATCACCATCAGGCCCATGATCACTTTCCCGACTTCCGGGGTGAACATCTGGGCGAAGGCCAGGCCAAACGGCGCGGTGGAGTTAGCCAGGTCCATGTTCGGCACGATCCCGGCGATGACGTTGGTGGAGATAATATAGATAACCGCCGCCCCCAGCGTTCCTCCGAGTACCGCAATCGGTACGTTCTTTTCCGGGTTTTCCACCACTTCAGCGTTGGCGCAGGCCGACTCCAGTCCGAGGAAAGCCCACAGCGTCATGGCAATCGAGGAACCAACGGCGGTAAAGAACGGCACGTGATGCGGGTTCCAGGAGTTAGCGTAAAGCGTTGGGCTAAACCAGAACCAGCCGATCACGCAAAGTCCCACCACCGGGATAATCACCCCCCAGACGGTAATGCTGCTGAGCTGGCCGGTAATACGTGCGCCGCCGAAGTTGGCCACGGTGCAGATCCACAGCACGCCGATGGTTGCCAGCCCAATTTGCACCGGCGTGAGCGTAGCCCCGAACAGTTCGGTGCCGTAACCCACCGCCGAAATAGCAATCGCCACGTTCGCGATAAGCAGGGAGACGCCATAGGTGTAGTTAGCCATAAAGTTGCCGGACTTACCGAAGGCATACTCCGCGTAACCGCCCATCCCGCCCGATTTGCGGCTGAACATCCCGCACTTGGCAAAAGCCCAGGCCAGCGCCATCGAGCCGACGGCGGTTACCAGCCAGGAGATAATGGAGATGGTCCCCACTTCTGCAAGCTTGGTGGGCAGCATGATGATGCCCGATCCCATCATGTTCACCATGGTGAGAATGGTCAGTTGCACCACGCCCATTTTGTTGGACTTGCTCATACGATTTCTCCTTTTTGCAGCGATGGCTGAACCACAGGCTGTTTGATGACATAGCACCGCACCTGTTTACGCCCGTCACACTCTTCCACGTACACACCCTGTAGCTCTGGCGCAAAGCCCGGCAGCAGGTTTATTCCTTCTTCCAGTGCGGCAAAGTAACGCAGCACGGATCCGCCCCAGACTTCACCCGGCACGACGCACAGCACCCCCGGTGGGTATGGCAGCGCGCCTTCGGCGGCGATACGGCCTTCGGCATCGTGCAGGGAGACCAGCTCAACTTCACCGCGCAGATAGGCATAGTTGGCGTCTTGCGGTGACATCACCACCCGTGGGAAGTGAGACTTGCGGAACATCTCTTTTTGCAATTGCTTAACGTTGTTGCGGGCATAAAGTTCATGCATCTCCTGGCAAATCTGGCGCAGGGTGTATCCCGCGTAACGTTCTGAGTGCTGCTTATAAAGAGAAGGCAGAACCTCTTTTAGCGGCGCATCGCTCTGAAGCAGTTTTTCGAAGCGAACAAGCTGGGCGACCAGCTGTTGCAATTTGCCCATATCTTCCGCTGGCGTTAGCAGGAACAGGATGGAGTTGAGATCGCATTTTTCAGGCACGATGCCGTTCTCGCGCAGGAAATTCGCGAGGATGGTGGCAGGTACGCCGAAATCCTCATACTCACCGGTACGGGCATTGATGCCCGGCGTGGTCAGCAGCAGCTTGCACGGATCGATAAAGTACTGATGCTCGGCGTAGCCCTCAAAGGCGTGCCAGTGTTCACCCGGTACGAAGTGGAAGAAGCGCAGATCGGTGGCGATCTCCGACGTATCCCAGCTTTCCCACGCGCGGCCATCAACGGTTTCCGGGACGAAGGGACGGATAAACTGGCAGTTTTGCAGGATCAGTTTGCGCGCTTCGATACCGGTCATCACGCAGTCCATCCACATGTTGCGTCCGCTCTGGCCCTCATGCATTTTCGCGTTGATGTCCAGGGCGGCAAACAGCGGATAGAACGGGCTGGTGGAGGCGTGCATCATGAAGGCGTTATTGAGGCGCTTGTGCGGAACATAGCGCGGCTGCCCCTTGATATGGCTGTCTTTTTTATGGATCTGCGACGTCTGGGAGAAACCGGCCTGCTGTTTATGCACCGACTGCGTGACCAGAATGCCCGGATCGTTCTCGTTAAGCTCCAGCAGCAGCGGGGAGCAGTCGGCCATCATCGGAATAAATTGCTCGTAACCCACCCAGGCAGAATCAAACAGGATGTAATCACACAGGTGACCAATTTTATCTACCACCTGACGGGCGTTGTAGATGGTGCCATCGTAAGTACCAAGCTGAATCACCGCCAGACGGAATGGACGGGCGTCGCGGGCACGCCCCGGAGCGACTTCTGACACCAGTTCGCGTAAATAGCGCTCTTCAAAGCAGTGCGCATCAATCCCGCCAATAAAGCCGTACGGATTACGCGCGGTTTCCAGATACACCGGCGTCGCACCTGCCTGCAGCAGCGCCCCGTGATGGTTAGATTTATGGTTATTACGATCAAACAACACCAGGTCACCCGGCGTCAGCAGGGCATTGAGAACCACTTTGTTGGACGATGAGGTGCCGTTCAGCACGAAGTAGGTTTTATCGGCATTAAATACTTTCGCCGCATGTTGCTGCGCAATGCACGGCGCGCCTTCGTGGATCAGCAGATCCCCCATAGCCACGTCTGCGTTACACAGGTCTGAGCGGAAAAGCGTTTCGCCAAAGAAATCGACAAACTGATTACCGGCAGGGTGGCGGCGGAAGAACTGCCCTCCCTGATGCCCGGGGCAGTCAAACGCGCTGTTACCTTGTTTCACGTAATCCACCAGCGCACGGAAGAAAGGCGGGCGTAGCTGTGTTTCGTATTTTTGCGCAGCGGTCTCGAGTTGACGGCCATAATAATCGTTGCTGGTTTCAGAATATTCGAAGACTCCGTGAATTCGTGAAAGATATTCTGATGGGACAATCTCCTCTTTATGCGTAGCAATAAAGATCGGAATGCCGAATCCCGTTGCTTCTATTTCTTCTATCGCACCACTGATAATATCGTCGACGGCCAGCACTACGGCGGCAACATCAATATAATCAGAGGCGCTGGCATCCACCAGTTCACGGGTGGTAGTAAAACAATCAGGACAGGAACAACTGGCTGCAATTTTTAAACTTTTCATCTTTGTCTCTTTTTTTAGGCAACAGGAGGCCCTCGATTCCTTGTGATTAAAGAAATCGATAATTTTCCGAAAAAAGGCAAAAGCCGATCGCTGATAAAAAATCAGTTAATTACTTTTTTCAGGTTTATATTCAGTCATCCGGTGACAGATGAATCTGAATCAAGGGAAATGAGCGCACGCGTCCACAGGCAAGTGACTGTAAAACAAGGTATTCAGGAGTGGCCTGTAAGCCGGTGCGCCAGAAGTCGGAAGACTACCGGGCGTTAAAGAGATGAAAGTCGAAGCAGTTGCGGTGGGCAAACATCATAATATGAGTTGTCCGCCTTATATGGGGCATTAAACGATTATTGTTTTCCATTCATGTATTCCTTTCAGTAATTGAAAGCAAGGTCATTCTATCCAGGAAATAGGGGTAAACCGTGATTTAGATCACCTAAAGAAGATCATTTCAGAAATAAATAATCGATATTAATGAGTAATACAGATCAAAATTCTGTTATGTTTGATTAGTGTTAAATTGATGTTTTTATATTGTTTTAATTGGTGGTTAATAATATTTAAATAACGGAGAGTGATTTGTTTGGATATAAAAAAGATTTTTTGTTATTTAATGGAAATAAAAGTGAATAACTATTCAAAGCATAAACCGATAACCGATACCGGTTTCAGTTAATAAATGGCGAGGGCGCGCAGGATCAATTTCAAGTTTTTGCCGAAGGTGTCCCATATAAATGCGTAAATAGTGGCTATGTTCCACCGCATTAGGTCCCCAGACCTGACTTAACAGTTGACGCTGGGTCAGCACTTTGCCGTGATTGTTGAGCAGGACGGCCAGCAGGCGAAATTCGATCGGGGTGAGGTGGATTTCTTCGTTCCCGCGCTGAATACGTCGCGAGGCTAAGTCGACCTGAATGTCGGAAAAGGTATAGACCGGCTCTGAAGGCGTGGCGGCGTTATGGCGGCGCAGCGCCACGCGCAGCCTCGCCTGTAGCTCGCCAATGCCAAAGGGTTTAATCAGATAGTCATCGGCACCGGCATCCAGTGCGGCGATTTTATCGGCCTCTTCGGTTCGCGCTGAAAGCACCAGAATCGGCATCTGGCTCCACTGGCGCACTTCACGGATGAAATCGATGCCGTCACCGTCGGGCAGCCCGAGATCCAGAATCACCAGATCGGGCTTGCGGGTGGCCGCTTCAAGCAGGCCACGCTGCAGAGTTGCCGCCTCGAAAACGCGCAGACCCTCGGCTTCCAGCGCGGTACGCAGAAAACGGCTGATAGCCTGTTCATCTTCAACAATCAGGACGTTAATCACAGATCCTCTGGCAATTCAGTGAGTTCAGGTGGCGATTCCAGCGGGAGTGTAACATAAAAACAGGCCCCGCCTTCCGGGCGGTTGCGGGCGGTTATGGTCCCGCCGTGCACCTCGACAATCGCCTGGCAGATCGCCAGCCCCAGCCCGACGCCGGGAATGGCCGACTCTTTATTGCCCCGGGCAAACTTGTCGAAAATCGCCTGCTCCTTGCCGGGAGGAATGCCCGGACCGTCGTCCCACACCTCCAGCTGAAGCTGGTGCTCGCTGACCTGGGCATTAACACCAATACTGGCGTTTGCGCCAGCATACTTTACGGCGTTTTCCAGCAGGTTAATCAGCACCCGCTCGAATAGCGGCCCGTCGATATGAATAAGCGCCAGCGGCTGTGGGATCGCCAGCGCGATATGGCGTCCGCCCAGCCCCGGATCCAGGGTTTTCAGGGCGCTACCGACCACCTCCTCCAGCGTCAGCCACTCTTTGTTCAGATTAAAGCCGCCGGACTGGATGCGGGCCATATCCAGCAGGTTATTTACCAGCCGGGAGGTGTTTAGCACGTGCTGGCGGATCTCGCTGGCCTGCGGGGCGTGGGGCGATCCCTCCGCCGCCAGATCCAGGGTCAGGATCTCCGACTGGCCGAACAGCACCGTCAGGGGCGTGCGCAGATCGTGGGAGAGGGCCGCCAGCAGGGAGTTGCGAATGCTCTCCCGCTCGCTGGCAAGCCGGGCCTGCTCTTCGCTGGCGGTAAGGGCCAGCCGCTCGAGGGCGCTGGCCACCAGCAGGGTGAAGGTTTCAAGCAGGCGCTGCTGCTCGGGGATCATCAGCTGGCGCAGGTTAGACGGCTCGACGATCGCCAGCCCCCGGGTGCGGCCCGCGCTGCGCAGGGGCAAAATCTGGTAGGGCACGCCGGGGAGGGTATCGGTGCCCGCACCCGCCGGCAGCCCCTTGTCAAAGCTCCAGCGGGCGATGGCCTCATCCCAGGGCGTCATGCCGGTGGCGGGCGTCAGGGGGCTGAGCCTGCCCTGTGCGTCCGGGAGCAGGAGCAGGCCGTGGGCGTGAAAGGTGGAGCGGATAAACTGCTGGCTGGTCTGCACGATCTCAAGCGGCGTGCGGCCAACCGCCAGCGCCTTCGACATCTCATACAGGTGGCGGGTCCGCTGCTCGCGATAGCGGGCGATGCGCGCCTGGTAGCGCACCCCGGCGGTAAGATTACCAATCAGCAGCCCGACGGCGAGCATCACTCCGAATGTTAAGACATACTGCACGTCCGAGACCGCAAGGGTGCCGCGGGGAGCAATAAAAAAGAGATCGAAGCTGACGACGTTAATCACCGTAGCCAGTACCGACGGCCAGCGGCCATAAAAGAGCGCCACCACCACTACGCCCAGCAGGTAGATCATCACCAGGTTGGCGGCGTCAAAGCCTGGCAGCCACTGGCTGGTCACAAAGGTGATCAGCGCGCAGAGCAGGACCGCCACCAGGCAGCCGCGCAACTGAATGCGCCATTTCTCGTTAAAGCTGCGGTTATCCGGGGTTTTTACCGGCAGCGGGGTGGGTTTGTCATCCAGCGCCACTATCACTAAATCCAGCTCCGGCGCGCGCTGCGCCAGACGGTCTGCGAAGCTGCTGCGATCGAACCAGCGGCGACGGCTGCGGCGGCCCAGCACGATCTTGCCGAGGTTATGCTCCCGGGCGTAGCGCACCACGGCCTGGTCTTCCGCCGGGTCGGTGAGGGTGGCGGTCTCGGCTCCCAACTCCTGGGCCAGGCGCAGGGCGCTGAGAATGGCGCGCCGCTGCGGCTCCGGCAGGCGGTGCAGCTGCGGCGTTTCGACATAGACCGCATGCCAGACGCTGCCAAACTTGGCCGCCAGCCGGGCGGCGGTGCGTACCAGCTTTTCGTTACCGCTGTTATGACCAATGCACAGCAGGACGGCGTCGCGGGTATGCCACACTTTCTCCTGGCCCTGACGATCGCGCCAGGCGCGCATCTGGTCGTCCACCCGGTCGGCGGTGCGCCGCAGCGCCAGCTCGCGCAGGGCGATGAGGTTGCCCTTGCGAAAGAAGTGTTCGATAGCCCGCTCGGCCTGCCCGGCGATATAGACTTTGCCCTCGCGCAGGCGCTGGCGCAGGTCATCCGGCGGCAGATCCACCAGCACCACCTCGTCGGCGGCGTCAAAGAAGGGATCCGGCACCGTCTCGCGTACCTGAATGCCGGTTACCCCGCTGACCACGTCATTGAGGCTTTCCAGATGCTGTACGTTTACCGTGGTAAAGACGTCGATGCCCGCCTCCAGCAGCTCCTCCACATCCTGCCAGCGTCTGGGATGGCGGGAGCCGGGGGCGTTGCTGTGGGCCAGCTCGTCCATCAGGATCAGCGCCGGGCGGCGGGCGAGGGCGGCATCGAGATCGAATTCGGTGACCGTGCGGCCACGATGGGTGATATGCCGGGGCGGCTGGATAGCCAGCCCGGTTAGCAGCGCGGCGGTCTCCTGGCGGCCGTGGGTCTC
>DKMV01000112.1 GCA_002469605.1 Leclercia sp. UBA7405 | reverse complement strand
AACGCGAGCTGCACACCATCAGGCTGCCGCTGCCAACCCAGTATCAGACGGCGATTAAAGTCTCCGGCATCATGGGCGCGCGCAAAAGCGCGGAAGATCGCGCCCGGGATATGCTCTATCCGGAGCAGATTTATCAGGAGTTTGAAGGGGATACCGGCACCTGGTGGAACTTTGACCCGCGCGTCGAGTGGCTGATGGGCTACCTGACCGCCCACCGCTCCCAGAAAGTGCTGGTGATCTGCGCCAAAGCGGCCACCGCACTGCAGCTGGAGCAGGTCCTGCGCGAGCGCGAAGGTATTCGCGCCGCCGTGTTCCATGAAGGGATGTCGATTATCGAGCGCGACCGCGCTGCCGCCTGGTTCGGCGAAGAGGACAGCGGCGCCCAGGTGCTGCTCTGTTCCGAAATCGGCTCCGAAGGGCGTAACTTCCAGTTTGCCAGCCACCTGGTGATGTTCGACCTGCCGTTTAACCCGGACCTGCTGGAGCAGCGTATTGGCCGTCTGGACCGTATCGGCCAGGCGCACGATATTCAAATCCACGTGCCTTATTTGGAAAAAACCGCCCAGAGCGTACTGGTGCGCTGGTTCCACGAGGGGCTGGACGCCTTTGAACACACCTGCCCGACCGGACGTACCATCTACGATAAGGTTCATAACGACCTGATTGGTTACCTGGCGGCGCCGGAAGAGACCGAGGGCTTTGATGAGCTGATCAAATCCTGCCGCGAACAGCACGAAGCCCTGAAAGCCCAGCTGGAACAGGGTCGCGACCGTCTGCTGGAGATCCACTCCAACGGCGGCGAAAAAGCGCAGGCGTTGGCAGAGAGCATTGAAGAGCAGGATGACGACACCAGCCTGATCAGCTTCTCCATGAACCTGTTTGATATTGTGGGCATCAACCAGGACGATCGCGGTGAAAACCTGATCGTACTGACGCCGTCCGACCATATGCTGGTGCCGGATTTCCCTGGCCTGCCGGAAGATGGCTGCACCATTACCTTTGAGCGTGATGTGGCGCTCTCCCGCGAAGACGCGCAGTTTATTACCTGGGAGCACCCGCTGATCCGCAACGGCCTGGATCTGATCCTCTCTGGCGATACCGGCAGCAGCACTATCTCGCTGCTGAAAAACAAAGCCCTGCCGGTTGGCACGCTGCTGGTGGAGCTGATCTACGTGGTGGAAGCTCAGGCGCCGAAACAGCTGCAGCTTAACCGCTTCCTGCCAGCGACTCCGGTGCGCCTGCTGCTGGATAAAAACGGCACCAACCTGGCAGCGCAGGTTGAGTTCGAAAGCTTCAACCGCCAGCTGAGCGCAGTTAATCGCCATACCGGCAGCAAGCTGGTGAACGCCGTTCAGCAGGACGTGCACGCCATCCTGCAGCTGGGTGAAAAACAGATCGAGCAGGCCGCCAAAGCGTTGATTGACGCAGCGCGCAGCGAAGCGGACGAGAAACTGTCGGCAGAGCTTTCACGTCTGGAAGCCCTGCGGGCGGTGAACCCGAACATCCGTGACGACGAGCTGGCGGCTATCGAAAGTAATCGCCAGCAGGTGCTGGAAAGCCTGCAGCAGGCGGGCTGGCGTCTGGATGCGCTGCGTCTTATCGTTGTGACGCATCAATAACCGGAGCGCAACATGCTAATGGAGCCCTATAATCCGCCGCAGGATCCCTGGCTGAATATCCTCTACCAGGACGAGCACATTATGGTGGTCAACAAGCCGAGCGGCCTGTTGTCCGTGCCCGGCCGGCTGGACGATCATAAGGACAGCGTGATGACGCGCATTCAGCGCGATTATCCCCAGGCGGAGTCTGTTCATCGTCTGGATATGGCCACCAGCGGTGTGATTGTGGTGGCCCTGACCAAGGCCGCCGAGCGGGAATTAAAACGCCAGTTTCGCGAGCGCGAGCCGAAAAAGCAGTATATTGCACGGGTCTGGGGTCATCCGGAAAAGGCCGAAGGGCTGGTGGATCTGCCGCTGATTTGCGACTGGCCTAACCGCCCGAAGCAGATGGTCTGCTATGAAACCGGCAAGGCGGCGCAGACCGAATATGAAGTGCTGGAGTACGCGCCGGATAATACCGCGCGCGTACTGCTAAAGCCGATAACCGGGCGTTCACACCAGCTGCGCGTGCATATGCTGGCGCTGGGGCATCCGATCCTTGGCGATCGCTTCTATGCGCATCCTGAAGCGCGGGCGATGGCCCCTCGCCTGCAGCTGCATGCGCTGATGCTGACCATTACCCATCCCACCTTTAAAAATACAATGACCTTCAACGCGCCTGTCGATTTCTGACGGCCATCATGCAAGAAGCCCGGCATCGCCGGGCTTCTGTTATTTAAATCCTTTCTGCTCTTTTATCAGCTCGTACGCTTTCTGAATTTCCTGCGCTTTTTGCTTCGCCATCTCCATCATCTCTGGCGGTAACCCCTTCGCTACCAGCTTATCCGGATGGTGTTCACTCATCAGACGGCGATAGGCGCGCTTAATGGTCGGGCCATCGTCTGTCGGCTTCACGCCCAGCACGTTACAGGCATCTTCCAGCGTCGGGCCGCGCTGCGCCTGCTGCCAGCCGCCACCGGACGACTGCTGCTGGTAGCCGCCGCCAAACTGCGCGCCGCCCTGCATCATGCGCAGGAACTGGTCGAACTGAACGCGGGAAATGCCCAGCTCCTCAGCAATGACGTACAGCACGTCGCGTTCGTTAGGGTGTAATGACCCGTCAGCAAAAGCCGCCTGAATCTGAATTTCGAGGAACATGCGGATCAAATCAAAACGGCCGAAGCAGACGCTGCGGAACTGGCGCATTTTCTCGCGCAGGGGATAGTTATCCGCCTTGCCAGTACGAAATGCCTGCTGCGCCGCCGCGCGGGAGTCGCCGTGCAGGTTCATGCGATCCATAAACTGGCTGGCGACATGGATGTCCGCTTCCGTTACGCGCCCTTTTGATTTGGTCAGATGCCCCATTACCTCAAAGGTGGTGGCAAAAAAGAGCGCCTGACGTTCGCGCTGGTTGGCGAACCAGGCCATCTTGCGGCTTCGTGCTTTATCAAACATATGGCCGATAATCAGCCCCAGAATGATGCCCCAGAAGCCCGCGCCCATCATTAAAGCAAAGGCGACGCCGATAATTTTTCCCCAATACTGCATATACTCCCCAAATGGTGATGGACTTGATCCGACGCAACGCCATCATTCCTGTGGTCATGCCACGGTCAATTGAAGGACATCGCCTATAATTTGCATTATCATACTCGTCATTCACTAGCGAGCCTATCTCCAGGGTTCGCAAACGGGCAGGATTAACGCTGGCACTGCGATGATGAGTAAGATAGTCTCTGACCGTTTGCCAGCGTTTAGCCACTGATGACGGAACAATAAATAAAACGTATGAAAAAACGTATTCCCACCCTTCTGGCCACAATGATTGGCACTGCCCTCTATAGTCAACAGGGACTGGCAGCCGATCTCGCCTCGCAATGTATGCTGGGTGTTCCCAGCTATAATCGCCCACTGGTTCAGGGTGATACGAATAGCCTACCGGTCACTATCACTGCTGATAACGCAAAGGGAAACTATCCCGAGAATGCCGTATTTACCGGCAATGTGGATATCGAGCAGGGTAACAGCCGCATGCAGGCTGACGAAGTTCAGGTGCATCAGAAACAGCCTGAAGGTGCCGCAGAACCCGTGCGCACGGTCGATGCGCTGGGTAATGTGCATTATGACGACAATCAGGTCATCCTGAAAGGTCCGAAAGCCTGGTCGAATCTGAATACCAAAGACACTAACGTCTGGGAAGGCGACTACCAGATGGTGGGGCGCCAGGGTCGCGGTAAAGCAGACCTGATGAAACAGCGTGGCGAAAACCGCTATACCATTCTGGAAAACGGTACCTTCACCTCCTGCCTGCCGGGCTCTGATACCTGGAGCGTCGTGGGTAGCGAAGTCATTCACGACCGTGAAGAGCAGGTTGCCGAAATCTGGAACGCCCGCTTCAAGCTCGGCCCGGTGCCGGTCTTCTACAGCCCCTATTTACAGCTGCCGGTAGGCGATAAGCGCCGCTCTGGCTTCCTGATCCCGAACGCTCAGTACAGCACCAAAAACTACTTTGAGTTTTACCTGCCGTACTATTGGAACATTGCGCCCAATATGGACGCCACCATCACCCCGCACTATATCCACAAGCGCGGCAATGTGATGTGGGAAAACGAGTTCCGTTACCTGACCCAGGCGGGCGCAGGCCTGATGGAGCTGGATTATCTGCCGTCCGATGATGTTTATCGTGAGGATTCAAAGAATAATCCCTCCGGCGACGATCGTCACCGCTGGTTATTCTACTGGCAGCATGCGGGCGTAATGGATCAGGTGTGGCGCTTCAACATCGACTATACCAAGGTCAGCGACCCGAGCTACTTTAACGACTTCGATTCGAAATATGGCTCCAGCACCGACGGCTACGCCACGCAGAAATTCAGCGTGGGCTATGCGGTGCAGAACTTTGATGCCACGGTATCTACTAAACAGTTCCAGGTCTTTAGCAATCAGACACGCAGTACTTATGCCGCAGAACCGCAGCTGGACGTTAACTGGTATCAGAATGATGTCGGCCCATTCGACACCCGTGTCTACGCGCAGGCGGTGCATTTTGTAAACACCAATTCCGATATGCCGGAATCCACGCGTGTGCACCTTGAACCGACCATCAACCTGCCGGTATCTAATAACTGGGCGAGCCTGAACACCGAAGTGAAGCTGATGGCCACCCACTATCAGCAGGAAAATCTGGATAAGTACAACGCTACTAATAATACGAACCTTGAAGACTCGGTTAATCGTACCCTGCCGCAGTTTAAGATGGACGGTAAGCTGATTTTCGAGCGTGATATGAATCTGGCAGAGGGCTATACCCAGACGCTGGAGCCGCGCGCGCAGTACCTGTACGTGCCCTATCGCGACCAGAGCAATATCCAGAACTACGACTCTTCGTTCCTGCAATCCGACTACAGCGGCCTGTTCCGCGACCGTACCTACGGCGGTCTGGACCGTATCGCTTCGGCGAACCAGTTAACGACCGGCGTGACCAGCCGCATATTTGATGACGCCGCCGTTGAACGTTTTAACGTTTCTGTGGGTCAAATCTACTACTTTACCGAAGCGCGTACCGGCGACGATGATATTCAGTGGGAGAAGGACGATAAAAAAGGCTCTCTGGTATGGGCCGGCGACACCTACTGGCGGATGACCGATCGCTGGGGTCTGCGTGGTGGCGTACAGTACGATACGCGCCTGAACAACGTGGCCACCGGCAGCGGTACGATTGAATACCGTCGTGATGAGGATCGTTTGCTACAGCTGAGCTATCGCTACGCCAGTCCGCAATACATCCAGGCAACGCTGCCGACCTATGCGCGGAGAGAGCAATATAAAGAGGGTATCTCCCAGGTGGGCGGTACCGCCAGCTGGCCGATTGCCGATCGCTGGTCCGTTGTAGGTGCTTACTACTTTGACACCAACACCAACAAGCCGGCAGATCAGATGGTTGGTCTGCAGTATAACTCCTGCTGCTACGCCCTGCGCGTCGGCTACGAGCGTAAGCTGAACGGCTGGGATAGTGATAAGGCACATGCCATCTACGATAACGTAATTGGCTTTAACGTTGAACTGCGTGGTCTGAGCTCGAACTACGGCCTGGGCACACAGCAGATGCTGCGTTCAAACATTCTGCCATACCAGAATTCGCTGTGATGTACTTGAATTAAAACGTAATCCGCAACTGCGGTTAATTGAAATGGAAAAAGTATGAAGAACTGGAAAACGCTGCTGCTCGGTATCGCCATGGTTGCGAATACCAGCTTCGCGGCCCCACAGGTTGTCGACAAAGTCGCGGCCGTTGTGAACAACGGTGTGGTACTTGAGAGCGACGTTGATGGTTTGATGCAGTCTGTGAAGCTCAACGCGGGTCAGGCAGGTCAGCAACTTCCGGATGATGCCACGCTGCGTCATCAGATCCTTGAGCGCCTGATCATGGATCAGATCGTTCTGCAGATGGGTCAAAAAATGGGTGTGAAGATCTCCGATGAGCAGCTCGATCAGGCCATCGCCAATATCGCTAAGCAGAACAACATGTCTGCAGACCAGATGCGCAGCCGTCTGGCCTATGATGGCATTAACTACGCCACCTATCGCAATCAGATCCGCAAAGAGATGCTGATCTCTGAAGTGCGTAACAACGAAGTGCGTCGCCGCGTCTCTATCCTGCCGCAGGAAGTGGATCAGCTGGCTAAGCAGGTGGGCAACCAGAACGATGCCAGCACCGAACTGAACCTGAGCCACATCCTGATCCCGCTGCCGGAAAACCCCTCCTCCGATCAGGTTAGCGAGGCGGAAAGCCAGGCGCGTTCTATCGTTGAGCAGGCGAACAACGGCGGTGATTTCGGTAAGCTGGCGATCACCTACTCTGCCGATCAGCAGGCGCTGAAAGGCGGCCAGATGGGCTGGGGTCGTATTCAGGAGCTGCCGTCTATCTTCGCCCAGGCGCTGAGCACGGCGAAAAAAGGCGATGTAATTGGTCCTATTCGTTCCGGCGTTGGTTTCCACATTCTGAAAGTGAACGATCTGCGCGGCCAGAGCCAGAGCATTTCCGTCACCGAAGTGCATGCGCGTCATATTCTGCTGAAGCCGTCGCCAATCATGAACGACGATCAGGCTCGCGTGAAGCTGGAGCAGATTGCTGCGGATATCCGTAGCGGTAAAACCTCCTTCGCTAACGCGGCTAAAGAGTTCTCTCAGGATCCAGGCTCGGCAAACCAGGGCGGCGATCTGGGCTGGGCAGCGGCGGATATCTACGATCCGGCCTTCCGCGATGCGCTGATGAAGCTTAATAAGGGCCAGATGAGCGCCCCGGTACACTCCAGCTTCGGCTGGCATCTGATTGAGCTGATGGATACCCGCAACGTGGATAAAACCGATGCGGCACAGAAAGATCGCGCCTATCGCATGCTGTTCAACCGTAAGTTCTCAGAAGAGGCGGCCACCTGGATGCAGGAACAACGCGCCAGCGCTTACGTAAAAATACTGAGTAACTAATGAAACACCATCGTGTTGTCATCACTCCCGGCGAGCCCGCCGGGATTGGTCCGGACCTCGTGGTCCAGCTCGCGCAACGCAGTTGGCCCGTTGAACTGGTCATCTGTGCTGACGCCACACTATTACAAGACCGGGCAGCATTGCTCGGTCTGCCTTTATCTCTCCTCCCTTACGATGCCAGCCAGCCGCCGGTTCCACAGCAGGCGGGCACGCTCACGCTGCTCTCCGTCCCGCTGCGTACCCCCTCGGTTCCCGGCCAGCTAAGTACCGAAAACGGTCACTACGTGGTAGAGACGCTGGCGCGCGCCTGCGATGGCTGTATGAACGGCGAGTTTGCGGCTTTGATTACCGGCCCGGTGCATAAAGGGGTGATCAATGAGGCGGGCATTCCCTTCACCGGGCATACCGAATTCTTTGAAGAGCGCTCGCACAGCCCGAAAGTAGTAATGATGCTGGCAACCGAAGCCATGCGCGTCGCGCTGGTGACCACGCATTTGCCGATCAAAGCGATTCCGGATGCGATTACGCCGGCGCTTTTGCGCGAAATCATTACTATTCTGCACCATGATTTGCAGACCAAATTTGGCATTGCGCAGCCGCACGTACTGGTTTGCGGCCTGAACCCGCACGCGGGTGAAGGCGGGCATATGGGTACTGAAGAGATCGACACCATTATTCCGGTGCTGAATGAGATGCGGGCGAAAGGGATGAATCTTAGCGGGCCGCTGCCTGCCGATACCCTGTTCCAGCCGAAGTATCTCGACCATGCAGATGCCGTACTGGCGATGTACCACGATCAGGGCCTTCCCGTGCTAAAATACCAGGGATTTGGCCGCGGCGTGAACATTACCCTCGGTTTACCCTTTATTCGTACGTCCGTCGACCATGGTACTGCGCTTGATTTAGCAGGCCAGGGGAAAGCAGACGTCGGCAGTTTTATTACGGCGCTTAATCTCGCCATTACAATGATTGTTAATACTCAATGAATAATCGCGTCCATCAGGGCCACTTAGCCCGTAAACGTTTCGGGCAAAACTTCCTCAACGATCAGTTTGTGATCGAAAGTATTGTTTCGGCTATCAATCCACAAAAAGGCCAGGCGATGGTCGAGATCGGTCCGGGTCTCGCCGCACTGACGGAACCCGTCGGCGAACGTCTCGATGAGCTGACCGTTATCGAGCTGGACCGCGATCTGGCGGCACGGCTGCAAACGCACCCCTTCCTCGGGCCAAAGCTGACGATTTATCAGCAGGATGCCATGACCATGAACTTTGGCGAACTGTCCGCGAAACTGGGCAAGCCGCTGCGCGTCTTTGGTAACCTGCCGTACAACATCTCCACGCCGCTGATGTTCCATCTGTTTAGCTATACTGATGCCATTGCCGATATGCACTTCATGCTGCAGAAAGAGGTCGTGAATCGACTGGTTGCAGGGCCGAACAGTAAAGCGTATGGTCGACTGAGCGTGATGGCGCAGTATTTCTGCCAGGTTATCCCGGTGCTTGAAGTGCCGCCAACGGCCTTCACCCCACCGCCCAAAGTTGATTCTGCGGTGGTGCGTCTGGTTCCGCATACCACTATGCCGTATCCGGTGAAAGATCTGCGTGTTCTGAGCCGTATCACTACCGAAGCCTTTAACCAGCGCCGTAAAACGATCCGCAACAGCCTGGGCAATCTGTTTACGGTAGAAGTGCTGACTGAATTGGGGATCGACCCGGCAATGCGTGCCGAGAATATCTCCGTGGCGCAGTACTGCAAGCTGGCTAATTACATTAGCGATAACACGCCGCCGAAGGAGAGTTAAGCCATGTATGATTCGCCCCGCGTATGTGTTCAGGTGCAAAGCCTCTATATCGAATCGCAATCCACACCGGATGAAGAGCGTTTTGTCTTTGCGTATACCGTTACCATCCGCAATCTGGGGCGAACGCCTGTACAGTTGCTCGGGCGCTACTGGCTTATCACTAACGGTAATGGTCGTGAAATCGAAGTCCAGGGCGAAGGTGTGGTTGGTGAACAGCCGCACATCGCCCCTGGCGAAGAGTATCAGTACACCAGCGGCGCGGTAATAGAAACGCCGCTGGGCACCATGCAGGGCCATTACGAAATGGTCGATGTCGACGGCAATCCGTTCCGTGTTGCCATTCCTGTTTTCCGTCTGGCTGTTCCAACACTCATTCACTAAAACATGTCTACATATCTCATTGGCGATGTTCATGGTTGCTTTGATGAACTGATCGCGTTGTTAAAGCAGGTGGAGTTTACGCCAGGAAAAGACACGCTATGGCTAACGGGCGATCTGGTCGCACGCGGCCCTGGCTCGCTGGAAGTATTACGCTATGTGAAGTCGCTGGGTGACAGCGTACGCATTGTGCTGGGTAATCACGATCTGCATCTGCTGGCCGTCTATGCCGGCATCAGCCGTAATAAGCCAAAAGATCGTATTACGCCGCTGCTGGATGCGCCGGACGCCGACGAACTCATCAACTGGTTACGCCGTCAGCCGCTGCTGCAGGTCGATGAAGAGAAGAAGCTTGTGATGGCCCATGCAGGTATTACGCCGCAGTGGGATCTTAACACCGCGAAAGAGTGTGCCCGTGACGTGGAAGCCGTACTTAATAGCGACTCCTATCCTTTCTTCCTGGATGCTATGTACGGCGACATGCCTAATAACTGGAGCACGGAGTTAAGCGGCCTTGCACGCCTGCGTTTTATCTCTAACGCCTTTACCCGGATGCGTTACTGCTTCCCGAACGGCCAGCTGGATATGTACTGCAAAGATGTACCAGAAAACGCGCCTGCGCCGCTTAAGCCCTGGTTTGCCATTCCCGGCCCGGTAACGGAACACTACAGCGTGGTCTTTGGCCACTGGGCATCCCTTGAAGGTAAAGGCACACCGGAAGGCATCTACGGCCTGGATACGGGCTGCTGCTGGGGCGGCGATCTCACCTGCCTGCGCTGGGAAGATAAAGCGTATTTTGTTCAGCCGTCGAACCGGCAGCGGGATGCGGGAGAGGATGAGGCGGTCGCCTCTTAACGAAAAGGCGCCCCTCTTATGACAAGAGAGGCGCTAATTGATTAACGGCGTTCGAGGATCTCAAAACAGTAGCTGTGCGAGTTCTGAGCATCGGCGTCGTGAAACTCACTGAAGACCGACTCCCACTCGTCCGGGTCGTAATCCGGGAAATGGGTGTCCCCTTCCACTTCTGCATCAATATGCGTCAGGTACAGCTTCTGGGCTTTAGGCAGGAACTGTTCGTAAACGCGCCCGCCGCCAATCACCATAATCTCTTCGGCATCGCCGCAGGCGGCAATAGCCTCATCGACAGATTTTACCCACGTAACGCGATCATCCGTGCCAGGCTGGCTACTGATGACAATATTTTTGCGGCCTGGCAACGGGCGGCCAATTGACTCCCAGGTCAAACGACCCATCACTACCGGCTTGTTCAGGGTAGTGCGTTTAAACCACGCGAGATCGGCAGGCAGATTCCACGGCATGGCGTTTTCCATACCGATAACGCGATCCACCGCCAGGGCTGCAATCAGACTGATCATTGAAAATTTCCTGGATATAAAAATTGCCGCCACTATACGTAAAGCTTAATCTTTCGTCGACTGGCGGCAGAGTAAAGAACAGGAAATATTTCAATATTGCTGGCAACCCTGTTTACGCCGTCGGTTTGCTTTCCGGTTCGTCCTGAGGATCGCCGGTATGCTTGCCCTCTTCCGTTCCCTGCCAGCCGTGGCGCTGAATCAGCGAAAGGTGGTTGCGGTCTTCACTGATGATCTCCGTCAGCATGGCGCTGGTGCGTTTAAACACCGCCGCGCGTGAGGAGGCATCGCTCTCCGCCATCTCGACCATCTCCTCCACCATTTCGGTGTTAAAGCGGCGGAACAGATCGGCGCGCTCCCGGGCCTCGTAGGCACCTAACCCCAGGCTTTCGAGCGCCAGCCGACCCGATTTCAGCGCCCCTTCGAAGGTTTCACGCTCAGGCGCTTCTACTCCCACCTGACGCAGCTTGATGTAATGATCCACATCCCTGGCACGGGAGATGATCTTCAGATTCGGGAAGTGCGACTGCGCCAGCTCCGCCAGCTGCAGGCTGGTTGCGGGATCGTCGATGGCGTTAATTAACACCTCAGCCTTGGCGGCGCCCGCCGACTCCAGCAGATCGACCCGGGTGGCATCGCCATAAAATACTTTCATATCGAACTTGCGCAGAGTTTCAATATGGTCCGGATCGTGATCGAGAATCACCATTTTCACACCGCTTGAGAGCAGTAAACGACCGGCTATCTGTCCAAAACGGCCAAAGCCGGCGATGATGACCCGCGGCTGCTCTTCATCGATTTCATCCGCTTCGCGCGCCTGGTCGCTGCCTGCGTTCTCCAGCCGGGCTAACACCACCAGCAGGATCGGCGTGACCGCCATCGAAAGCGCCACCGCCAGCGTCAGGGCTTTGGCCCACTCAGGATCCAGCACATTCGCCATCTGCGCTGCGCCAAACACCACAAAGGCAAACTCGCTCCCCTGCCCCAGCAGTGCAGCAAACCAGCGGCGCTGCTGATTCGGCACCTTCAGCGGCCGGGCGATAAGCCACAGTACCGCCATTTTTATAACCAGGAAGCCCACCAGCAGGATAAGGATCCGTAAGGGATGGGTCACCAGCGTACCGAAATCCACCGACATCCCGACGCCGATAAAGAACAGCCCCAGCAGCAGGCCTTTGAAAGGCTCGATATCACTTTCCAGCGCATGCCGGTACTCTGAGCTGGCCAGCAGCACCCCGGCGAGGAAGGCCCCCATCGCCATCGATAAACCGGCCTCTTCCAGCAGCAGCCCAAAACCAAACACCAGGAACAGGGCCACGGCGCTGAACACTTCCCGCAGGCCGGAGCGGGCCACAAAGCGCAGCAGCGGCCGGGTGACATAGCGCCCCAGCAGGATCACCAAGGCCAGCGCACCCGCGACCTTTAACGCCGAAAGAGCAAAGGCCCCCAGAGTAGTTGAGGCGCCAGACGCCGCCAGTAAAGGGATCATCGCCACCAGCGGAATTGCCGCGATATCCTGGAACAGCAGCACGGAGAAGGCGCTGCGCCCCATTTGCGAAACGGTCAGGTTACGTTCATTCATCGCCTGCATGGCGATGGCCGTGGAGGAGAGCGCCAGGGTCATGCCAATCAGCTCTGCCACCTTCCAGTCCATACCAAGCAGGATGCAGAACCCGCCCAGCAGCAGGCCACAGGCCAGCATCTGTAATGCGCCGCCGCCAAACACCGACGCCCGTAGTTTCCACAAGCGCCGCGGGTCCAGCTCCAGGCCAATAACAAACAGCATTAATACCACGCCGATTTCCGCAAAATGCAGGATCGCCCCGGCATCGGTGACCAGCCTCAGCCCCCAGGGGCCAATAATACAGCCGGCGATTAAATAACCGAGCACCGACCCTAACCCCAGCCGCACCGCGACGGGCACGATTAATGCCGCCGCGCCAAGATAAATAAGCGCCTGAATGAGCGTATGGCTATCCATGGTGCGCCTCCTGCCAGTCGAGTAAACGTTGTTTATAGTGGCGGGCCTGGGCCTGCAGGGTTTCATCATCACAGACAAAGGTACAGTGCATAGCGAATGGCGGAAGCCAGTTCAGACCGCAGTAGAGCGCTGTCGCCTGAAGCGGCTGCGCCAGCACCTCAAAGCCGGGGAAAGCGCCAATCTCGAAATGGCTTTCGCCGCCGCCGGTGGTAACTGCCCAGAGTAAGCTTTTGCCCTTAAGCGCCATGCCGTTATGCCCGTAGGCCCAGCCGTGAGAAAGCACTTTATCGATCCAGAGCTTCAGTAACGGCGGCGTACTGTACCACTGCATAGGGTGCTGCCAGACGATCAGATCGGCTCGCAACAGCGCCTCCTGCTCGGCGGCGATATCGATATTGAAATCGGGATAAAGTTGATACAGAGAGCGAATCTCCACCCCTTCCATATCCTTTACCTGCTCGAGCATGCGCTTATTGGCATGCGAATGATGGGGATAAGGATGCGCATAAATGATAAGTATCATGACGGCCTGTTTGCATAACTTCTTGATGTAGCAGTGAGTGTAGTCAGGAAAGGGCTGCGTTTAAAGCATTGTTTATGGTGTATAAAAGGCTATATAAGCAATAAAACCAGCAAGAATATTCTTAGGGAAAACATACTAATTAATTATTATTAACTTGCAAGATATTCAAAGAAGATAATTATTAATAAAAAATAAAAGCAATCTTTAATTATCGTCGCTATACAAAAACCACCCTCAAAAGAATAATTTGGATTTTATTATTCTAAAATAAACAAAACAATCAATACTCTGCGGAAAACCATGGCTTTTACTAAAGTCTGGCTCTTTAAACACAACTGGACGTGTCAATGAAAAACAATACTCTTGAACTGAATAAAATAACTAAATCCATAAAAACGATTTTCCCCACCCTGTCAGCCTTAATAGCATTTACACCATTTATGATATCCGCACAAACCACAATCAGTGGTTCAACGGATACACCACAATTATTCTCTTCAGATAGTGAATATATTATTAATAATGGCGTAACAATTAATCCTACGACGAATACATCTTCTGTTACGGTCACAGGTGACATTGTCAGCAGCGTTATCAACAACGGTGAAGTAAAGGGTCCAGGCGACGGATTGTATATCGATACGCGCGCGCAAACCCTTGTGGTGGATAACAAAGAAAATGCCGTAATTCAGTCTTCCACCGCTAACGGTATTACCGTTCAGGATATGGGGGGAAGCATCAACAACGCTGGCATCATCGCTGCAGCTGAATACGGTATAAAGGTTGGCGATCAGTCAAGCGGCTTCACGCTCTCTAATACCGATACAGGTAACATCCAGGCTAAAACCGCCCTCTCAGCTGATACAGGCCTCACCATAAATAACGCAGGCCTCTTCAAGGGTACAGCCGGAAATGGTATCGAGCTACAAAACGCGGGTAAAAGTAAAATAGATAACAGCGGTACCATTGAGGGTTATCAGAATGGTGTTATCGCGGCCGAAAATAACAGACTACAGATTAATAACTCGGGAGTGATTAAAGGCTCTGAGAGCGCAATAACCTTTAAAAGTACTCAAAGCAACTCGTTAACCCTGAAAGAAGGTTCACGCCTTGATGGCGATGTGATCTCCACAAATTCCACAACAAACACCCTGACACTGCTCGAAACTGGTACAGAAGATAGTAACTTCCGCGGCCTGAATGCCGGCGATGGCTTTGCATCGCTGACCATGGATGGCAAAGAGTGGGCGCTGTCCGGCAATATCGCGGTAATTGGCTCTGGTGATTCGATTAAGGTCAATACCGGCACATTGACACTCTCTGGCGACGTGAAAAACGATGCCGGAAATACCCTAATTGCCAATAAAGCGAAGCTGCAGCTGGGCGACGGCGAGAAAACCGGCTCGCTGACCGGGACGGTAACGAACAACGGTACCTTCGCTTTCAATCAGGGTTCGAATAGCACTTTTGCCGCGGATATAACCGGTACTGGTAACGTTGAAAAAATCGACTCTCACCTGTTAACCCTCACCGGCAATGACAGCTATACCGGCAATACCGACCTTCGTAGCGGCACCACGCTGGTCGCCGAAGGCGCCACTCTGGGCAGCAGCGACAACGGCGCGACCATCAATATTCATGACGGTGCGACCTTTGCCAGCGCAGGTACTGTGAATAACAATGTTGATATCCTCAACGGCGGCGTGCTGGCGTCCTGGAACGCGATTTCCGGCAACAGCGCATCCACTTCTGCTATCGCGAACACCATCAACGGCAATGTCACTAACAGCGGCCTGCTGCAAATTAGCGGTCTTAATGACTATGTCGGCAACAAGTTCACCATCAACGGCGATTATACCGGCATGAGCGGTAGCCAGATCGCAATGAACAGCATTCTGGGCGACGATAGCTCACTTACCGATCATCTGACGATCACCGGTAATAGCGCAGGTCAATCAGGCGTTCAGCTGAACAATATTGGCGGCCTTGGCGCGCAAACCGTTAACGGCATAGAGCTGATCCGCGTAGGCGGCAATTCTGACGCTGCCTTTGCCCTGGCGAAACCTGCCGTGGTTGGTGCATGGGAATACAATCTGAATAAAAAGAGCGACGGTAACTGGTACCTGGAATCCAAAACCGATCCTGCTGATGATAACGACAACGGCGATAATGGCGGCAACGGTGATAACGGCGATAACGGCGGC
>DKMV01000008.1:2270-5586 GCA_002469605.1 Leclercia sp. UBA7405 | reverse complement strand
GATTCATACTTTGAGTAAATAGTTTGTTTGCTGGTCCGCCACGCCAATAACGACACCTCTCGTTAAACTTGATAAGCCACTTGCTTTCGCTGGTGGCTTTTTTATTGCCATCAACATGGGCAGTCTCATCATAATTGCTTTATCCCATTCAGCGGATAATCAACCAAATATCCTCAATAAGAGATAGGCATTACAGCAGGCATTCACTTAGTGCCTGTGATAATGTCGAAACACATTAATCAGGTGCGCGAGATGTCGGGTAATACCGATCCGGACGAAGCGTGACGCTGCTATAAGCTGGAGGGTGGTGCAGACGACCAATATCTTCTGGCTCAATGGTTCGAATCCATTCCTGATTACCACGCCCAAGCCACTGGCATCTGCTGGTGGCTTTTTTTATGCGCATCGCACGCGCACATCAAAGAAAGTCTTTCAGTTGTGAGCCTGGGCAAACCGTTAACTTTCGGCGGCTTTGCCGTGCGACAGGCTCACGCCTAAAAGGAAACATTCAATGAGTAACAAAATCATTACGCTCTCTGGTGCTGCTTCTGATGTGCTTTACGCGCTTTTTTATCGTGGTGCTCTTGTGTCTGGTGATCTGCCATCTAAATCCGGTACTGCCGAACTTCGCGAACTGGGCTTTGCAGAAACAAGGCATACAGCTACGGAATACCAGAAAGAAAAACACTTCACCTTCCTGACCCCTGAAGGGCAGAAATTTGCCGTTGAACATCTGGTCAATACGCGATTTGGAAAGCAGCAATATTGCTCTTCGATGATGCTTCGCGTTGAGATTGATACCTCTGCCATAGAACAGGCAATCGACAGGCTGGATGTTCGAAAAGCCATTCAGGAAGAATGTCAGCCTGGCGGTCTAATCTGGAATCTGCGTGGCCGCTGATAGGAGGTTGTATGCAGGTCATTATTGATGGTGTCCCATACGTCCCCGCCAGCGTCATTTCATCACGGATTGGCATTGCTATCTCAACCCACCAGCGTACTGAAGCTCTGAAGCGAGCGCTTGAACAGCACATGAAGCACCTGCCAGCCGGTGCGCTGGTGGTTGTTATTGATGATGGTTCAAAACCTGCAGCGGCAGTGCTCGACGGCGTGCTTGGAAGCCTTGCAGAAGAAGCTAAATACCATGCTTGACGAGCTGAAGAAATCTACGGAGCAGGAATGACTTGTGAGCGCATCTATAACTCCGTGAAGAATCCAGCCCATCCCCTATCCCCTTATGGGGATAGAAAGCTTGGATTGTTCGAAGGGCTGTTATGGCTTTCATCTCGCGTGGACCACACCCCGCATCAAATGAAAATGACTTTCATTAGCTTTTGATGGGTCCTCCCGGCGGGGTGGCCTACCACGGGGCGGCGCGCTCGCGGGAAACGGCTAGTTTTTCGGATCCAGGGGCATCATCATCATGCAGGTAGGTCTTTGTTTTATCTGAGGACCATTTTTTAAAGATGTCGATTTGTTTAAAAAGTGTTCACCATCATGGACCAGGAAATAGCTTCTCTTAAACTCAATATCAACCAGCTTGCTGCCATCACTGATGTGCATCGCCAAACAGTAGCCGCCAGGCTTAAAAATATCGAACCTGCAGCGGGCAGTAATAGCAAACTCAAGCTTTACCTCATCACCGACATTTTGACCGAACTGATGATCCCAACGGTTTCTTCCAGCCTTGAAGACATGCAACCGTCCGACAGGCTGGCGCACTGGAAGGCAGAGAATGAACGCCTTAAGTTCGAACAGGATACCGGGCAGTTGATACCCGCTGATGAAGTGGCGCGAGAATTTTCACTGATGGCTAAAGCAGTCGTCATGGTGCTTGAGAACCTACCTGACATTCTTGAGCGCGACTGCGCGCTGCCACCAGCGGCGGTGTCGCGCGTCCAAAGTGTGATTGACGACTTACGTGATCAGATGGCTCAGAAAGTCCAGGACGCAGAACAAGAGGAGGCCGATACCGAGGAGGAGTGATGGCAAAGCGTGCATCGGCATGCGGTATTCGCCGGGATGTTTCCGGCATCCTTCGCGCGCCGCGTCGCATGGATGTGGCCGATGCGGTCAGCGCATATATGCGTGTGCCAATGGGAGCGGGGAACTCTGTACCGTGGGACCCCGATCTTGCGCCCTATGTTATTGAGCCGATGAACTGCCTGGCATCACGCCAATATGATGCCGTGGTCTTTGTTGGTCCCGCGCGAACGGGTAAAACCATCGGGCTTATTGATGGCTGGATTGTTTATAACGTCGTTTGCGACCCGGCAGATATGCTCGTTATTCAGGTTTCAGAGGAAAAGGCGCGTGAACATTCGAAAAAGCGTCTGGACCGAACTTTTCGCTGTAGCCCTGAAGTGAAAACCCGGTTGAGCCCAAGGCGTAACGATAATAACGTTTACGATCGTACTTTCCGCGCCGGTAATTATCTGAAACTGGGCTGGCCATCCGTCAACATCATGTCGTCCTCTGACTATAAAAGTGTGGCGCTGACGGATTACGACCGCTTTCCGGAAGATATCGACGGAGAAGGCGACGCTTTTTCACTGGCGTCGAAGCGTACCACGACATTCATGTCCTCCGGGATGACGCTGGTTGAGAGCTCGCCCGGGCGGGATATCAGAGACACAAAATGGCGGCGTTCCACGCCCCATGAAGCCCCTCCAACTACCGGAATATTATCGCTCTATAACCGTGGCGACCGTCGCCGTCTGTACTGGCCGTGTCCGCATTGCGGCGAATATTTCCAGCCGGAAATGGACAATATGACCGGGTATCGCGACAGCAGCGATCCTGTGCTTGCCAGCGAAGCGGCGATTCTACAGTGCCCGGCCTGTAAGGGCAGGATCACACCGGATATGAAGCGTGCGCTTAACATGAAATGTGTGTGGCTCCGCGACGGGCAGAGTATCGACAGTAAAGGGCAGGTAAGCGGTGATGGCCGACGTTCCCGTATTGCCTCCTTCTGGATGGAGGGTCCGGCAGCGGCTTACCAGACCTGGTCGCAGCTTATCTATAAATTCCTGACCGCCGAGCAGGAATATGAATCCACCCGCAGTGAAGAAACCCTGAAGACGGTTATCAACACCGATTTCGGCAGGCCCTATTTGCCTCGGGCCAGCATGGAGCAGCGCAAAAGTGAATTGCTCGAGCAGCGTGCCGAAGATGTCCCTAAACGTTCGGTACCGGATGGCGTGCAATTTCTCACCGCGACCGTTGACGTACAGGCCGGGCGCAACAGGCGCTTTGTTGTGCAGGTCACGGGTTATGGAAGTATGGGGGAGCGCTGGATAGTTGACCGTTACAACAT
>DKMV01000008.1:0-2142 GCA_002469605.1 Leclercia sp. UBA7405 | reverse complement strand
CGCTGCGCTGCGACGGCAACGGGGAGAGCCATCAGGTGGATCCGGCAAGCTACCCTGAGGACTGGGATCTTTTACTCACCGATGTCTTTGATAAAACGTGGCCGCTCGCGTCTGACCCGTCAAAGGGCATGCGGCTTATGTCGATGGCTGTGGACTCCGGGGGCGAGGACGGCGTGACGGATAATGCCTACAAGTTCTGGCGAAGATGTCGCCGCGAGGGGCTGGGTAAGCGTATCTATCTCTTCAAGGGTGACAGCGTCAGGCGTAGCAAACTTATCCAGCGAACATTTCCTGATAATACGGGCAGATCAACGCGTCGCGCACAGGCGACGGGTGATGTGCCTCTTTATCTTCTCCAGACTGATGCCCTCAAAGACCGGGTGAATAATGCGCTGTGGCGGGATTCACCTGGCCCTGGCTATGTGCATTTTCCCGCCTGGCTGGGCAGCTGGTTCTATGACGAACTGACGTATGAGGAACGTTCGAATGAAGGGAAGTGGAGTAAGCCCGGGCGGGGCGCAAACGAAGCATTCGACCTGCTCGTTTATGCCGACGCGCTCGCCATCCTTAGTGGTTACGAAAAAATCAAATGGCCGTCAGCTCCTGAGTGGGCACGGCGGGAAACGTGGATCGAGGTCACGCAGACGGAAACTGGCGAAGTGCCATCCCCGTCGCCTGCGCCGAAATCAAAATCAAAACCAAAACGCGAGAAGCCCGTAACCGAGCAGGCTAATCCGTGGTCTTCGTCAGGAGGTTGGGTGTGAATCCAGCAGATATTCAAAACATGATCGACCGCTACGCCGCAGCCGAGCTGTCTGTTCTGGAGGGTAAATCAATCACTTTCAACGGGCAGCAGATGACGCTCGAAAACCTGTCGGAAATCAGAAAAGGCCGTCAGGAATGGGAGCGCCGACTGGCAACGCTCAATAATAAACGCCGTGGGCGACCCGGCTACAGGCTGGCGAGGTTTGGATGAGTTTTTTAGATGATGCGATTGGCGTCTTTTCGCCAGGCTGGAAAGCCTCACGCCTGCGTGCCCGTGCGGTAATTAAGGCGTATGAGGCGGTTAAGCAAACGCGTACCCACAAAGCCCAGAAAGAAAATCGCTCTGCCGATCAGCTCAGCCAGATGGGGGCGGTTTCACTGAGGCAGCAGGCGCGCTGGCTGGACAACAACCATGATCTGGTGATCGGCGTTTTCGACAAGCTGGAAGAAAGGGTGGTGGGTGCGAAGGGCATCATAGTTGAACCGCATCCGATGCTGAGTAACGGGAAGATCGCTAAAAAGCTGGCCACTGATATCCGCAGAAAGTGGGGAGAATGGTCCGTAAGACCCGATGTTACAACCCAGTTTACCCGCCCCATGCTGGAGCGGTTGATGCTGCGAACGTGGCTCCGGGACGGTGAGGTATTTGCTCAGCTGGTTCGTGGTACCGGAAATGGTCTTCAGCCCGTTGCTGGCGTGCCGTTCTGGCTGGAAGCGCTGGAGCCGGACTTCGTGCCAATGAACAGCGATGCCGCCACCCAGCTCAATCAGGGTGTTTTTGTCGATAACTGGGGACGGCCTAAAAAATATCAGGTCTATAAAAGCCTGCCGGTGTCCGGGCGCCAGTTCGATACCAAAGAGATAGATGCAGAGAACATGCTTCATCTCAAATTCACCCGACGCCTGCACCAGACCCGTGGGACGTCTCTTTTGTCAGGTGTCCTGATGCGGCTGAGCGCGCTGAAAGAGTACGAGGACTCTGAGCTGACTGCAGCAAGAATTGCTGCTGCACTCGGCATGTATATCAAAAAAGGCGACGGACAGAGCTTCGAGTCTGATTCCAGCAGCGATGACCGCGAGCTGATGATTCAGCCCGGGATGCTCTATGACGAGCTGCAGGCCGGGGAAGAAATCGGGATGATTAAATCCGATCGCCCGAACCCTAATCTCGAGTCGTTTCGTAACGGACAGCTACGTGCTGTATCCGCCGGCAGTCGCCTCAGTTTTTCCAGCACTTCCAGAAACTACAACGGCACGTACAGTGCCCAGCGGCAGGAGCTTGTCGAGTCAACCGACGGATATTTGATTCTTCAGGACTGGTTCATCGGTTCAGTGACCCGGCCCATGTACCGGGCTTGGATGACGATGGCTATTGAT
>DKMV01000176.1 GCA_002469605.1 Leclercia sp. UBA7405 | reverse complement strand
AATGATCCCACAGATTTCTCAAGCACCCGGCGTCGTTCAGCTGGTGCTCAATTTTTTGCAGGCACTGGAGCAACAGGGTTTTACCGGCGATACCGCCACGTCTTATGCCGACAGGCTGACCATGGCGACGGACAACAGTATCTACCAGCTACTTCCCGATGCAGTCGTCTTTCCCCGCTCTACCGCTGACGTGGCGCTGATTGCCCGTCTGGCGTCGCAGGAGCGTTTTACCTCGCTTATCTTCACCCCGCGTGGCGGCGGCACCGGCACTAACGGCCAGGCGCTGAACCAGGGCATCGTTATCGATATGTCCCGCTATATGAACCGCATCATCGAGATCGACCCCGAAGAGGGGTGGGTGCGCGTGGAGGCGGGGGTGATCAAAGATCAGCTCAACCAGTTCCTGAAGCCCTACGGCTACTTCTTTGCGCCTGAGCTCTCAACCAGCAACCGGGCGACCATTGGCGGGATGATTAACACTGATGCCTCCGGTCAGGGGTCGCTGGTATATGGCAAAACCTCCGACCACGTGTTGGGGGTCCGCGCCGTGCTGCTGGGGGGCGATATTCTTGATACCCGGCCGATGCCGGTCGCGCTGGCCGAGACCCTGGGCAGCGACAACACCAGCACCGGGCGTATATACCGCACGGTGGTGGAGCGCTGCCGGGAGAACCGCCAGCTGATTATCGACAAATTCCCGAAGCTGAACCGCTTCCTGACCGGGTACGATCTGCGCCACGTCTTTAATGACGATCTTAGCCAGTTCGATTTAACCCGCGTGCTGACCGGTTCGGAGGGGACGCTGGCCTTTATTACCGAGGCGCGGCTCAATATCACCCGGCTGCCAAAAGTGCGCCGGCTGGTGAACGTCAAATACAACTCCTTCGACTCCGCGCTGCGCAACGCCCCATTTATGGTAGAAGCCCGGGCGCTGTCGGTGGAGACCGTCGACTCCAAAGTGCTGAACCTGGCCCGGGAAGATATCGTCTGGCACTCGGTGAGCGAACTTATTACCGACGTGCCCGATAAAGAGATGCTGGGGCTGAATATTGTCGAATTCGCCGGCGACGACGGGGAGCTGATTGACCAACAGGTCACCATGCTCTGCCAGCGCCTCGATGAGCTCATCGCCGCGGGTGAGGGTGGAGTCATCGGCTGGCAGCTGTGCAGCGATCTGGCGGGGATTGAGCGGATTTATGGGATGCGCAAAAAAGCGGTGGGGCTGCTGGGCAACGCTAAAGGCGCTGCCAAACCCATACCCTTTGCCGAAGATACCTGCGTGCCGCCAGAGCACCTGGCGGACTATATCGTGGAGTTCCGCGCGCTGCTCGATAGCCACGGCCTGAGCTACGGCATGTTTGGCCACGTGGATGCCGGGGTACTGCACGTGCGCCCGGCGCTGGACATGTGCGATCCCCAGCAGGAGATCCTGATGAAGCAGATCTCCGATGAGGTGGTGGCCTTAACGGCAAAATATGGCGGCTTGCTGTGGGGCGAGCACGGCAAGGGGTTCCGCGCTGAATATAGCCCGGCCTTCTTCGGTGAGCAGCTATATGGCGAGCTGCGCAAAGTGAAGGCGGCGTTCGACCCGGATAACCGGCTGAACCCGGGCAAGATCTGCCCGCCGGAAGGGGTAGACGCCCCCATGATGCAGGTGGATGCGGTTAAGCGCGGCACCTTCGATCGTCAGATCCCCATCGCCGTACGTGCCTCCTGGCGCGGGGCGATGGAGTGTAACGGCAACGGCCTGTGCTTTAACTTCGACGCCAGAAGCCCGATGTGTCCGTCGATGAAGATCACCAGCAACCGCATTCACTCTCCGAAAGGGCGCGCCACTCTGGTGCGCGAATGGCTACGCCTGCTGGCGGATCGCGGCGTCGATCCGCTGCTCCTTGAAAAAGAGCTCCCCCATAAACGCGCCAGTCTGCGCACCCTGATCGAGCGGACCCGCAACAGCTGGCACGCCCGCAAAGGTGAGTATGATTTTTCGCACGAGGTGAAAGAGGCGATGTCCGGCTGCCTGGCCTGTAAAGCCTGCTCGACCCAGTGCCCGATTAAGATCGACGTGCCGGAGTTCCGCTCGCGCTTTTTACAGCTCTACCACACCCGCTATCTGCGCCCGGTGCGCGACCATCTGGTGGCGACGGTGGAGAGCTACGCGCCGCTGATGGCCCGGGCGCCTAAAACCTTCAACTTCTTTATCAACCAGCCGCTGGTGCGCCGGCTCTCGGAAAAACATATCGGCATGATCGATCTGCCGCTGCTTTCCGTTCCCTCTTTGCAGCAGCAGCTGGTAGGGCACCGCTCTGCCAACACCACCCTTGAGCAGCTCGAAGCCCTGAGCGACGAGCAGAAAGCCCGCACCGTGCTGGTGGTGCAGGACCCCTTCACCAGCTACTACGACGCCCAGGTAGTGGCCGACTTTATCCGCCTGGTTGAGCGTCTGGACTATCAGCCGGTGGTGCTGCCGTTCTCGCCTAACGGCAAGGCGCAGCATATTAAAGGCTTTATGAAGCGCTTTGCCCGAACCGCGCAGAAAACTTCTGATTTCCTCAGCCGCGTGGCGCAGCTGGGGATGCCGATGGTGGGCGTCGATCCGGCGCTGGTGCTCTGCTACCGGGATGAGTACCGGCAAGTCCTTGGCGATAAGCGCGGCGAGTTCAACGTTCAGCTGGTGCACGAGTGGCTGCCGGGGGTTCTGAATAACCAGCCCGCCACTGAAACCAGCGGCGAGGCCTGGTATCTGTTCGGTCACTGTACCGAGGTGACGGCGCTGCCGGGCACGCCGGGCCAGTGGACCTCCATTTTTGCCCGCTTTGGCGCAAAACTTGAAAACGTCAGCGTCGGCTGCTGCGGCATGGCCGGCACCTATGGCCATGAGGTTAAAAATCACGCCAATTCGCTGGGTATTTATGCCCTCTCCTGGCAGCAGGCGATGCAGCGCCTGCCGCGCAACCGCTGTCTGGC
>DKMV01000302.1:2564-2784 GCA_002469605.1 Leclercia sp. UBA7405 | reverse complement strand
CTGGCTCATATCCGAGACCTGGTAAGTCTTTGCCACCAGCACCGTATAGACCACCTGTAGCGCGCAGGAGATAAATAAATAGGGCCAGCTTGCGGCGGCGGGCTGCGGCGAGAAGGGGAGCAGGATCAGGGCGATAAGCGTGGCGGAACCGCTCACGCTGATGGCGGAGTAGAGTTTGTCCGTTCCGGCTTTAACGATAGCGTTCCAGCTGGCATGCAGC
>DKMV01000302.1:0-2310 GCA_002469605.1 Leclercia sp. UBA7405 | reverse complement strand
GCAGCAGGGCGGCGAACAGCAAAATGGAAAAAACGGTCAGGGTCATGGCGCGTCTGGCGGTTTAATTTCACACAACTGTAACATTCACCGTCGCAAGCTGCCAGCCGGTTACACCGCGCAGAACAGGCGGTGCGTGACGCGCGGTTCGTCCGCCACCAGGGTGAAACCTGAACGCTGATAAAAGGGCCAGGCGGCCTGGGGCGCGTGGGTATTAAGAAAATCAAACCAGATGCTGGCATCGGCCATCACCACGCCCAGCAGCTGCCTGCCAATACCCAGCCCGCGGCACTTTTCGCTGATGTAAAGATGGCGGATACGCCCGGCGCGCGGCTGCAGGCTGAAGGGATCGCGGTTCAGCCCGCAGATGCCGACCAGCCTGCCGTCCAGAAACGCCCCCAGCAGCTTTTCACCGGGGGCATTAAAGCGGTTTTCACCCCGCAGCCAATTCTCTTCCAGCCGGCGCAGCATGTTGAAGTTAAGCGCGATGCTCTCGGCTTTCAGGGCGATATAGCCCGGCTCTTCTGGGGTAACAGGTTCAATTAATAAACGCGACATAGCATTCCCTCGTTATTAAAGAGGGGCGGTTGCCCGCCCCTCTTAGGTGCGACTTGAACCTGAATTACCGAACGTATTTCAGGACAGCATCAAGCAGTTGCAGAACTGCAACAATGAGTTTGAGGATAAGTACAACCATATCCACTACGCTCATACGCGTCTCCTCTGGTTAAGGAGCACGATGCTGGCGTACCTTTCCGCCGCCTGTGACCAGCACCTTTGTTGATGTAACACAGTGTGCTCAGTCGGGGAGTGGAGGCGCTGACGGCACCACCCGTTTCAGCCAGGACTTCGTTGCGCCGGTGTACTACGAGCGGCTCCCCTCGCACCCTGTGAACACAACCATTATAGATAACTACTGTATATATGAACAGTAATTTATGGACAAAACGTGAAGCTGAAACCATACTCAAATGGGTCAAAATTCGTGCCGAAATTGCGCGCGCCCGCGTCATCGCGTATACTTTCTGCGTTGATGTAACACAGTGTGCTCTGCGGTCACCAGCCGTATAACGCTGAAAAAACCTCGCTCCGGCGGGGTTTTTTGTTTTTCATTGCCCGTAACCGAAACGTGATCCGCCACCCAAAATGGCGTGGATGAAAAAAATTCTGTTGTCACCCCCACTAAACCTGTGCTTGTATAAATCCACTCAATGATTCCAGAAACAGGTTCCTAATGAACGCTTCCCTGCTGACTTCGACCCTACTAAAAACTGCGCAACCTGCCGCAGTGGTCGTCGTACGTGTGGTGGTGGTCGTCGGCAACGCGCCGTAGGGACTGGATCAACACACGAATCCAAAACCCCGCCGGCGCAAACCGGCGGGGTTTTTCGTTTAAGGCCCCCCGGAAACCGGCTCAGAGCACAATAAGAGGACTGGAGCATGGCAATTTCGGGCACAACATCCACCAGAACGCGTTTTACCGGCGCGCAATTAATCGTTCATTTGCTGGAACGCCAGGGTATCACCACGGTGGCGGGGATCCCCGGCGGCACCGTGCTGCCGCTGTACGATGCCTTAAGCCAGAGCAGCAAAATCCGCCACGTATTGGCGCGCCACGAGCAGGGGGCCGGCTTTATCGCCCAGGGCATGGCGCGTACCCAGGGTAAACCGGCGGTCTGTATGGCCTGTAGCGGGCCGGGCGCCACCAACCTGGTAACCGCCATCGCCGACGCGCGCCTCGACTCTATCCCCTTGATCTGCATTACCGGCCAGGTGCCCTCATCGATGATTGGCACCGACGCATTCCAGGAAGTGGACACCTACGGCATCTCTATCCCCATCACCAAGCATAACTATTTAGTGCGCGACATCGCCGAGCTGCCGCAGGTCTTCAGCGATGCGTTTCGTATTGCGCAGTCCGGCCGCCCCGGCCCGGTGTGGATAGACATTCCTAAGGACGTGCAGACCGCTGAAATCGAAATCGACGTGCTGCCTGAGCCGGGTGGCGTGGCGCCAGCCCCGGCCTTTAGCGAGGAGAGCGTGCGTGACGCGGCCGCGATGATCAACGCCGCTAAACGTCCGGTGCTCTATCTGGGGGGCGGCGCGATCAACGCTTCTGAAGCGGTACGCGCCCTGGCGGAAAAAGCACAGCTTCCCACCACCATGACCCTGATGGCGCTGGGCATGCTGCCAAAAGCGCACCCCCTGTCGCTGGGCATGCTGGGGATGCACGGCGCGCGCAGCACCAATTTCATTCTGCAGGAGGCGGATCTGCTGATTGTGCTCGGCGCACGTTTTGATGACCGGGCGATT
>DKMV01000185.1:6654-10056 GCA_002469605.1 Leclercia sp. UBA7405 | reverse complement strand
GGGCAAACTCAGCCTGCCGTCCGATCCGCAACATCGCCTGGCGATTATCATGATCGATCTGGATAAATTTAAGCCGGTCAACGATATCTACGGTCACACCGCAGGCGACAAAGTTCTGCATGAGGTATCGGACCGTATCCGCGCCTGTCTCGGCAGTCACGGACTGGCGGCACGCCTGGGGGGCGATGAGTTTGTGGCGATCCTGCCTGAAATGAACAGCCGCGATCGTATTATCGCGCTGTGTCAGCAGCTGATAGCACGTATCAACGATGCGTTTGAGGTGTGTGACAACACGCTGCATATTGGCGCCAGTCTCGGCATTGCGCTGGCGCCGCAGGACGCCGTCGACGCGGGCGATCTGCTGCGCTTCTCGGACATCGCCCTCTACAAAGCTAAAAGTACCGGGCGCAACAGGTGGCTGTTCTACACCCCTGAAATGGCCGAGCAGATGGTGCAGCGCCGGG
Source organism: Leclercia sp. UBA7405 (assembly GCA_002469605.1). Taxonomy (GTDB): domain Bacteria; phylum Pseudomonadota; class Gammaproteobacteria; order Enterobacterales; family Enterobacteriaceae; genus Enterobacter. Next base: position 9,592 of record DKMV01000185.1, on the reverse strand, counting down.
AGATGGAAAATGGCCTGCGCGAGGCGATTAAAAAAGAGCAGTTCCGCCTGGTCTATCAGCCGCGCTACGGGCATAACTCCTCGCGCATTATCGCCGTGGAGGCGCTGATCCGCTGGGATCACCCGGAGCTTGGCCTGCTGATGCCGGATCAGTTTATCTCCCTTGCCGAAGAGACCGGGCTGATTGTTCCCCTCAGCGACTGGGTGCTGAAGACCGCCTGTCGCGACACGCAGCAGTCGCTGGACGGCCTCTCCGTCTCGGTGAATATCTCCGCCGTAGAGTTCAGATCCTGGAACGTCGTGGATCGCGTCCGGGCCGCGCTTGAGGCCTCAAAGCTGGATCCGGCGCGGCTGGAGATCGAAATTACCGAAAACGCCACCCTGTGGAACCCGGAAAACAGCCTCGAAATCATGCTGGCGCTGAAAAAACTGGGGGTGAAGCTGCTGATGGACGATTTCGGCACCGGCTACTCCTCCCTGAGCTATCTGCGTAACTTCCCGTTCGACGGCATCAAGCTGGATAAATCCTTTATCGCCGGCATGCCGGAAAGCGACAACGCCAATACCATCGTGGAAAATATTATCGGGCTGGGCAAAGCCTTTTCCCTGAGCATTACGGCGGAAGGGGTTGAGACCGAAGGGCAGCTGCAAAAGCTGATGATGATGGAGTGCGATGAAACTCAGGGGTATTTAATCGGCAGGCCGCTCGGCCTGGCGGCGCTGCAGGAGCAAATCGCCGGGCTGGACTCGGCGGTGCAGGAGCGCACAGGCCAGCAGAGTCAGGGGTAGCGCGGGCAGCAGGTGCCGCCCGCGCGGCCATTATCCGCGGATGGTATCGTCGCCGATACCGATCCACTTGTAGGTGGTGAGCGCTTCCAGCCCCATCGGGCCGCGGGCGTGCAGCTTCTGGGTGCTGACCGCCACCTCTGCGCCCAGGCCAAACTGGCCGCCGTCGGTGAAGCGGGTGGAGGCATTCACGTACACCGCCGAGGAGTCCACTTCGTTGATAAAGCGATCGGCGTTACGCAGCGTGCGGGTAAGAATGGCGTCAGAGTGCTGAGTGCCGTGCTCCCGAATGTGCGCGATGGCGTCGTCCAGGTCGGCCACCACTTTTACGTTCAGATCCAGCGACAGATACTCGTCGTCGTACTGCTCCGCTTTTACTGCCTCAACCTTCGCCGGGCCGTCCTGCAGCTGCGCCAGCGCGCTGGCATCGGCATGCAGGGTGACGCCGCTCTCCGCCATCTGCTTGCTCAGGGCAGGCAGGAAGGTGTCAGCGATGCCCTGATGCACCAGTAAGGTCTCAACTGTATTACAGGTGCTGGGACGCTGGGTCTTGGCGTTAACGAGGATCTTCAGCGCCGGTGCGATTTCCGCGCTCTCGTCCACAAAGATGTGGCACACGCCGATCCCGCCGGTGATCACTGGAATGGTGGAGTGCTCGCGGCAGAGCTTGTGCAACCCTGCGCCGCCGCGTGGGATCAGCATGTCGATATATTTATCCATGCGCAGCATTTCGTTTACCAGCGCACGGTCCGGGCTCTCAATGGCCTGCACGGCACCGGCAGGCAGGCCGCACTCTTCCAGCGCCTGCTGGATCACCTTCACCGTAGCGGCGTTAGTGCGCCAGGTCTCTTTGCCGCCGCGCAGGATGGCGGCATTGCCGGTCTTCAGGCACAGGGAGGCGACGTCGACGGTAACGTTCGGGCGCGCTTCGTAAATCACGCCAATAACCCCCAGCGGCACGCGGCGGCGCTCGATGCGCAGGCCGCTCTCCAGCAGCCCGCCGTCCATCACCTGCCCGACCGGGTCGGCCAGCTGGCAAACCTGACGCACGTCGTCGGCAATGCTCTTCAGGCGCGCGGGGTTAAGGGCCAGACGGTCAAGCATGGCGTCGCTCAGCCCGTTACGGCGGGCTTCCAGCAGATCCTGCTCGTTAGCCAGCAGGATCTCCGAAGAGTGGGCTTCCAGATAGTCTGCGATTTTTTCCAGTACGCGGTTTTTCTCGCGGCTGGAAAGGAGCGCCAGTTTGTACGAGGCGGCTTTGGCAGCTGCGCCCATTTGTTCCAGCATTTCTGGCTCCTTAGCGAATGATCATATCGTCACGATGAACGGCAACCGGGCCATATTCATAGCCGAGAATGGCGTCGATCTGCTGTGAGTGGTGGCCTGCAATGCGGCGCAGCGCGTCACTGTTGTAGCGGGAGACGCCGTGGGCGATGTCGCGCCCTTCCTGATTGCAGATGCGGATCACTTCACCACGGGAGAAGTTGCCTGTCACGTTTTTAATTCCTTTTGGAAGCAATGAACTCCCGCGTTCCAGGATCGCGGCGGTGGCACCCTCATCGACGGTGAGCTGCCCGGCAGGCGGCGCGCCGAAGATCCAGCGCTTACGGTTCTCCAGCGGGGAGGCCTCGGCGTGGAAACGCGTTCCCACGGAGATGCCTTCCATCACGTCGCCAATCACCCCCGGACGGCTGCCGGCGGCGATAATAGTGTCGATCCCGGCGCGGCAGGCAACTTCAGCGGCCTGCAGCTTGGTGCCCATCCCGCCGGTGCCGAGGCCAGAGACGCTGTCGCCGGCAATGGCGCGTAGCGCGTCGTCGATACCTTTCACGTCGGTGATGAGTTCGGCCTGCGGGTTAGTGCGCGGATCGGCGGTGAACAGCCCCTGCTGGTCGGTAAGCAGCAGCAGCTTATCGGCGCCGGCCAGGATCGCCGCCAGCGCGGAGAGGTTATCGTTATCCCCGACTTTAATCTCTGCCGTGGCGACCGCGTCGTTCTCGTTGATAACCGGCACAATATTGTTATCCAGCAGCGCGCGCAGGGTGTCGCGGGCATTGAGGAAGCGCTCTCTGTCTTCCATATCCGCGCGGGTGAGCAGCATCTGCCCCACGTGGATGCCGTAGATAGAGAACAGCTGCTCCCAGAGCTGGATC